>JAGQIY010000518.1 GCA_020430865.1 Myxococcales bacterium | reverse complement strand
CGCTGCTCGGAGACGCGCGCAAGGGGCGCCGTCCGAGCTTCACGCAAGCCATGGAGCCAGCGCGCGCCGAGGTGCTGTTCGAGCGCTTCTGTCAGCGGGCACGCAGCCAGGGATGTCACGTCGAGACGGGGCGTTTCCGCACCCACATGCGTGTCCACATCGAGAATGATGGGCCGGTGACCTTGCTCCTCGATAGCAAGCGGATGTTCTGAGCGTCGAAGAGCACGGCAGGCTCGGCGACATGCCGACGGGGGAAGTCGCTGGTGCGGGAAGTCATAGATTCCCAGCGACTTTTGGCCGTGGAGTTCACGCTCTTCACTTCGCCGCGAGCCTGTGGGTAGATCCGCGCATGGACATTCGCAGGATGGGGGAGGCTGACCTCCCCGAGGTTGCCCGGCTCTACTTGAAGGCCTACGAGGTGGACTGGAACGAGGCCGGCGCACAGAAGTACTTGGGTAAGTTCCACGGCATCGAGCCGGAGAGCTGCTTCGTTGCCGTCGAGGACGGCAAGCTGGCGGGAGCCATCTTGGCCTACTCGTACGAGCGTGAGACGGGTCTGGTGCTCTTCATCCAGGAGCTGTTCGTCGACCCCGAGGTGCGCAACGCCGGGACCGGCAAGAAGCTCATCGCGTGGTTGCGCGACAGCTTCACCCTCGCAGCGAAGGTCAAGATCACGCCGCTGGTGAAGGCGGACACCAACGTCTTGAACTTCTACAACTCTCTCGGCTTCGAGAAGGACCGCGCCGTCAGCTTCATGGACGGCTTCTAGCCCAGCCGCACTGAAGCCCGCTCAGCGGAGCTGGACCGAGGTGGAGGTGCGTCGTCGCCCTCCGCCTCGAGTCGTTCTTGCGCAGCCTCGAGGCGTTCGGCGCGTGCGGATGGCTTCCGTGGCGGACACTAGCCGCTGCGCCGCCGCCTGAACCACCACGCCGCGCCCAACAGCAAACCGGCGAACACACCGGTCGGCGAGCCCGAGCGAGTCCGGGTGATGCTGCAGCCCCCATCGTCTCCGTCGCCCGAGGAATTCCCCGCGGAACCAGCCGTGCCACCCGTCATCGCGCCTCCCGTGGCGCTAGCGCCGCTGCCGCCATTGCCCTGGCCGGCGTTTCCGGTGCCTCCGCTTCCTGCTGAGCCACCCGTCGCCCCGGCGCCGCAAGAGACAGAAGGCGACTGCAGCCATGAATGGCCAGCCCTTCACCCGCAACGCTGAGATGGGCCTGGCGCTCGGGGAGCGGACGAACAAGTGCGACGCGCGAAGCTGGAATTCCTCCGGAATGCGTGCGCGCCGGGAACGCTAGGTCCCCACCGCCACACAGCTGCCATCGACGCAGGTCTGGTCGAGGCGGCAGTCTTGCTCGGTCTTGCAGCCAGGCTCCACGCACTTGCCTGGTGACGGGTAGACCGAGCTGCGGTCCCAGTCCTTGCAGATCAGCCCTGGGCCGCAGTCTTCGCTCGTGCGGCACTCCTCGCAGAACGGCCCGCCCTCGCTGGCGCCGACGAAAGGCTCTTCTTCGGGGCACTGCAGGGTGAGGCACGCGCCGCCCTCGCACAGCTCGTCTCCGTTGCAATCCATCCAGCCCTGGCAGTCCGCGCGCCGCCCTTGGACGCAGGCATCGTCGACGCAGATTTCTGCGAAGTCGCACTGGTCGTCCGCGTCGCACCCTTCGCGGGGGACGCAGCGCGGCTCCTGGCCGTAGACGCCCCGGTTGCTGTGCGCCGAGCAGAAGCGGTCCGCGGCGCAGTCCTCGTCTTCACGACACTCGACGCAGCTCGCGCCCCAGTGCTGCGTGGCTTCGTAGACGAACGGCAGATCTCCACCGCACTCGACGGTCTGGCAGATCCGGTCGACGCAGTTCTGGTCGGCTCTGCAATCGTTCCAGTTCGTGCATGCCGTCGCCTCATCGCCTGCGCTCGAGCAGCCGCCAACCAAGGCTCCCGCAAGCCCGAATGCCACCCACATCCAACTCAGCCTCTTGCTGCGCATCTCCCCTCCGGTTGCATCCCGCGTGCCCGCCGCCGACTGCGCCAAGTTGAGCCGCGGCGCAGCCTCGCCCGGCGATTTCCTGGCTTGTTTCGGGGGAGAGGAAAGCCAGGTGCGACCCGAGCATCCCTCACCCGCGATCCGCAGATCCCACCGCCGGACAGCGCCTTCGCTCCCCCGCGAGTGCCACTCGCGAGTCCGCCGTCGACTAGAACGCCATCGCCAGGCTGAGCCCAGGATCGAAGCCGCGAGCGCGAGACCCGCTGTCGGCGCGCAAGTCGCTCGGGTGACTGAGACCTACTGGAGCTCCGGGAATGAAGCGGATTTCGGCCTTGTCGGGGAGAAAGGTCATGATGGCGCCGATGAGGCCGCGCCCAAGCATGACTCCCAAACCCAAGAACAGGGAGGAGTCATCCCCGTCATCCGGGCCACTGCCAAACAGCAGCGCACTCCCGGCGACAAGGCTTCCAATTGCGATGATCCAGCCGGCGGTTCGTATGCCCGATCGCGAGGTGTAGTTTCCCTCCAGCGTGCCATCTCCGGTGATATCGACCGGATCCGCCTCCACGGGGACGCCGTCCTGGGACAGCGCCAACGTATAATTGCCGCGCGGCATCGATACCTCGCAAGGTGCGGTACACATCCCCTCGTACACCTGAGTCACAATCGTGACCGACTTCCCATTCGCGTACCCGGCTCCGGTGCCGGTTCCCGCCTTGCGGTGAAACGTTAGACCGGCGCCTCGAAGTTGAAGACGGGCTGCTGTCCCGTGAACCGTGACTAGCGGCGAGGTCCCGCCGTAGCTCCCCGGAGGAGGCCCCGGGAGGCGCCGCTCCCGGAGCCGGCGCTGGAGCGACCGGAGTCGGCGCTGGAGCGGGCGCTGGAGCGACCGGAGTCGGCGCTGGGGGTGCCGACTCCGCACCTGGAGCGCTCGAGGTGGGGCCGGCGTACTTCACCTCGCTCATGGCGATGGTGCGCTTCTCGCCATCCGGAAGTTCGACGACGACGTTACCCTGGGGATCCAATTCATGGATGGTTCCCCGGACCATGCCGCCGTTCTTGAGCATCACCACGTCAGGGGGCGTGTCCGCCCGGGCCTGGGGAGCTACGGTCAGCGTCTAGAGGGCTAGCGCAGCGATGGGGACCAGTTGGCGAAGGCGCATGGCGGCGGAGTCGCGCAGATTCGTGGAGCTGGTACAAGTGGGAATGAAGCGCTTCCGCGAGGGCTCGATCTTCGTGCTGAGAGGTCATGGTGTGAGGGAGTCGCACCCTGTCCGATTCGTTGGGCCGAGTTCCTTGACGCCGGTGGCGACCGGACACTACTCCGCGGCCGATGAAGACGACACAGCGACTCGCCTGGTTTGCGCTCCTTGGGCTCCTCACCCTTGGCACCGCCTGCGCTCCGGCCGCGAACGGACCGCGGATCCGGGTGGCGACTGCTACGGCTCAACAGCTCGCCGACGCCGAGCAGGAGGACCACGTTTGGTACGAGTTCCAGCAAGGTGACGTGATTCCGGTGGTCTTCGCATTTCTTGGGGTGAGCGAAGGTGGCGCGCGGCAACCCGTGGTGTTCCGCGCCAAGCAGCACTTCTGGTTCGTCACCAGCAAGAACGGCCCGATGCAGATCAGCTTCGACGGCAAGACCTTTGCCGACCAGCGCGCCATCCAGTCGATGATCGCCGTCGTGCCTCGCAAGGACGGTCAGGGCGGGCAGCTCGGCTGGATCATCTACATGGGAGAAGGGAACCCCGAAGCCGAACTCAAGGCGCTGATCGAGCAGCAGCGGTCCGGAGGCGCTCAGTAGGCGTTTCGCTGGCGGGCAAGGTGGCAGCAGCGCAGGTGAGGGCAGCGGAGGCGTGGGCAACGGCGGCTCAGGCGGACTGCCCGCCTCGTGCGAGCTGCCGCCCTCCGGCGAGATGCAGGAGATCGCGCCGCAGGTCGTGTTCGCGAGCTTCGAGTACTTCTCCGCGTCGAGCTGTCGCGTCACTGGCAAGACCTCCGCGGTCGGTCCATTCAGCGTCGTCCCGGTCGAGCTCGAGCCCTTGCGGAGCAAGTCGGATCAGAGCGAGTTCGACGTGGTGTTCCGCCTGTCGGTACGCTCTTCACGGTGGTCTCCATCGCGGAGAAGTGGGCGCCCACACAACAGCTCGCGTTTCGTCGAGCGGCCTGCTCCGTCTCCCGGGACGCAGTAAGGATCCGCGAGATGGAAACACGCGTGATTCGGACTGGGATGGTGCTGGCAGCGATAGCGCTGGCGAGTGGCTGCGGCGAGACCTCGGAGGGCGGCTCCGGGGGCAGCGCCGGGCAAGCCGGCAGCGGCGGTTCGGGCGCTGGTGGAACTGGCGGCAGCGGAGGCGCCGGAGGTAGCTACCAGTTCCCCACGGAATGCAAGCCGCCGCTCACCGGGGAGCTCGAGCCCATCGGTCAGGACAACTACTACGCGCAGGTCCACTACAACTCGCCGACCAGCTGCGAGATCACCGGACTCAACTCAGGGGGTCCACTGGGCGTGTTCGCGGTGATCCTTGGGTACGACGTGAACTTCGAGCCGGACTACCACGCGGGCATCACACCGCCGTGGAGCTGGGTCTCGTTCTCCGAGGGCATGCTCAGCGGGGAGGCCAATCAGGACATCGGCCCGCTCCCCGAAGACACCGACATCAGCGTGGTGGTCTCCAATCCCGACGGCACGAAGCTCAACATCGTGTTCCGCATCTCCGGCAAGCAGCTCACGGTGTCCTCGATCAGCGAAGGCTGACGTCGAGGATCGCACAGGCGATTCCGGGTCGTTGCGGGCGAAAACGCCGTGAGACTGGCGTTGCGAGCCTGGAGGTCCCAGGCTTTCGGCCATGCAGGGGTATGCATCGTGTTCGCTGTGTGAGGCATCTTGTGGGCTCGTCGTGGAGCACGACGGACGGGAGGTGCAGTCGATTCGAGGCGACAGTCGGAATCCCTTCAGCAAGGGCTACCTGTGCCCGAAGGCGATGGGCCTGAAAGATATCCACGAGGATCCGAATCGGGTGCGCTTTCCGATGAAGCGCGTCGGCGGCCGCTTGATGCGGACGACCTGGGATGACGCCTTGAACCTGGTGGCTCGCCGGTTCGCGGAGATCCAGCGGCGCCACGGCAAGGACAGCGTGGGGATGTACGCTGGGAATCCTCTCGGACACAGCTATGCGGGGACGCTGGGGTTCGTGCTCCTTCACGCCGTACTCGGCAGCAAGAACCGCTACAGCTCGCAGTCGGTGGATGCCTTGCCGCGGCTGTTCACCACCTACCACCTCTACGGTAACCAGGCGCTGCTGCCGGTGCCCGATCTGGAGCGGACGGACTACCTGCTCATGCTCGGCGCGAACCCCATGGTCAGCAACGGCAGTATCATGACCGCGCCCGGCTTCAAGCAACGCATCCGGGATTTGCGGGGGAGAGGAGCGAAGCTGGTAGTCGTCGATCCACGCCGCACGGAAACGGCGAAGGAGGCGGACGAACACGTCTTCATTCGTCCAGGCTCCGACGCGTTTCTTCTGCTGGGCATGCTGGCGGCGATCTTCGAAGCAGGTCTGGAGAAGCCAGGCCGCCTGGCGGAATTCACGAGTGGCCTCGAGGAGCTGAAGAGCGTCGCCCTGCGGTTTCCGCCTGAACGCGTCTCGCCTGCCTGTGGGATCTCCTCGGAGAAGATCCGCCAGCTCGCGAAGGACTTCGCGGGCGCTCAGCGCGCGGCCTGCTACGGACGCATGGGCACCTCGACTCAGCGCTTCGGTGCGCTGGCTTCGTGGTTGTTCGAGGCGCTGAACGTCGTGACCGGCAACCTCGACCGCGAGGGCGGCATGATGTTCAACACGCCGGCGGTGGATCTGGCGAAGCTCGCGGCGATGATTGGGCTCCGCGGCAGCTACGCCTCGTTCCGCACCCGGGTGCGAGGCCTGCCGGAGTTCGCGAAGGAGCTGCCGAGCGCGGCATTCGCGGAGGAGATGGACACCGCGGGGCCTGGGCGCATCCGAGGGCTCATCACGGTGGCCGGCAATCCGGCGCTCTCGCTACCCAACGGACCGCGCGTGGAGCGCGCGCTCGAGAAGCTCGACTTCATGGTCTCCGTGGACATCTACGTCAACGAGACCTCGCGTCACGCGGACGTGATCCTGCCGACGACGTTCGGACTCGAGCGCGAGAACTACCCGCTGCTCTCGAGCTCCATGGCCGTGCGCAATCACGCTCACTACTCTTCGGCGCTCCTCACCCCCAAAGGAGAGCTGAAGAGCGACTGGGACGTGCTCACCAAGCTCAGCGCAAAGCTGCTCGAAGCGCGAGGGGGAGGCGCTCGGGTAGTCTCCGCTGCGTTGCAGGCGTTCATTGCCACGCTGAAACCTAGGCAGATCTTGAGCCTCTTGCTGCGCTTCGGGCCGCACAAGCTCCAGCTCTCCGACCTGGGCGAGCACGGCATCGACCTTGGGCCCCTCGAACCGCGGCTGCCGGCCGCGCTGCAGACGCCGAGCGGGCGCATCGAGCTCGCGCCGAGCGGCCTCGTCGCCGACGTCGCGCGTCTGGAGCAGGCGCTTTCCGAAGGCATCGGGCGCGAGCGACCGTTCTCGCTCATCGGGCGCCGCAACCTGCGCAGCAACAACTCCTGGATGCACAACAGCGAGCGGCTGGTCAAGGGGAGGGAGCGTTGCACGCTGATCGTGCACCCGGAGGACGCTGGCAAGCTGGGGCTCGCGTCGGGGAGCAAGGCGCGCGTCACGTCGCGGGTTGGCAGCATCGAGGTGCCCGTCGAGATCTCCGACGAGCTGATGCCTGGCGTCGTCAGCTTGCCTCACGGATACGGTCACCACCGTGAGGGCGCCCAGCTCGACGTCGCGGAACGCTACGCGGGGGTGAGCATCAACGACGTGACCGACGAACAGCTGATCGATGAGCTGGCCGGGACGTCGCACCTGAACGGCGTACCGGTGAGCCTCGAGGCGATCTGAGTACTGGGCGAAGGCGTGAAGGGCTCTGCCCGTGCCGCTCAGGGGCGTTCGACACGCACGCCATGGGGCTCGAGCGCTTGCAGGAATTCACTGGCGCCGAAGGCGCTCGCGGTGTCCACCACGCCCACGTTCTGCGCTTCTTTGGTCACCAGCCACTTGGCGCCAATGGCGATGCAGCGCGCGGTGATTCCGTAAGGATCGAACCCGGTGACGAGCACGCTGCGCTCGCTGCCGCTCTTGCCACCGACGCTGCCCTGGGCCAGCACCTTGAAGGCTTGCTGGCGGCGCTGGTCCGCGCCCGGGCCCTCGCTGCCCTGATCGATGCGCGCCTCGACGTCTTCGAGCCAGCCGCGCTCGTAGGCTCTCTTGTACACGGCCTTGAGCGACCAGGCCGCCATCAGCGGCGCCGCCAGGCGGCTCGGTACGACGAGGTTCGTGCTGACGTTCTTCAGCTGAGGATGCAGCTTCACCAGATGAATCGCTTCGCCTCCCGGAAATGGCACCGCGTACTCGACGCTGCCGTCGTCGGGAAAGCAGACGCGGCGTGGTAGTGGAGACACGCCGCGCGGCACCAGCACGCCTCGTTTACGCTCG
>JAGQIY010000517.1 GCA_020430865.1 Myxococcales bacterium | reverse complement strand
GAGATCACCAGCGTGCCCGACGCTCGAGAACTCGACGTGCTGGCTTCCACTGGAGAGCAAGTCAGCGCGGCGCTCGTGGCCATGACCCTGCAGAAGCTCGGGCATCCGGCTCAGAGCCTGCTGGGCTCTCAGATCCGGATCCGCACGGACGGCGCGTTCACCAAGGCGCGCATCCTCGAGATCGAAGGCTCCAAGCTCCTCGACACGGTCAACGCCGGGAAGATCGCCGTGGTAGCAGGCTTTCAGGGCATCGACGATCACGGCAACATCAACACCCTGGGGCGAGGCGGCTCCGACACCACCGCCGTCGCCATCGCCGCGGCGATCAAAGCCGATGTCTGCGAGATCTACACAGACGTCGATGGTGTCTACACCACTGACCCAAACATCTGCCCCAAGGCCAAGAAGATCGAACGCATCAGCTTCGAAGAGATGCTGGAACTAGCCAGCCTCGGCGCGAAGGTGCTGCAGATCCGCTCGGTCGAGGTGGGCATGAAATACGGAGTACCGATCCACGTGCGCTCGTCATTTTCTGATCGCTCCGGCACGATCGTGACCGGTGAAGAAGGCCTGGAGAAAGTGGTCGTCACTGGCATCGCTTACGACAAGAGCGAAGCCAAGGTGCAGATGATCAACGTTCCCGACCGGCCCGGTGTCGTGGCTTCGGTCTTTGGCATGCTTGCTGAGAAGAACGTGTCCGTGGACATGATCATCCAGAGCCCGTCGAGGGAGAGCGGGAGCACCACCGACGTCACGTTCACCGTGCCAAAGGCCGATCTGGCTCGCACCAAGGAGAACATCGAGGAGTGTACTCGCTCGATTGGCGGAGCCGCGATCGAATACGATCCGGACATTGTCAAGGTCTCCATCGTGGGCCTGGGAATGCGCTCTCACGCGGGCGTAGCGTCGCGCATGTTTCAGATCCTCGCGGCAGAGGGCATCAACATCCAGGCAATCAGCACCAGCGAGATCAAGGTGAGCTGCTTGATGGCGAGCAAGTACACCGAGCTCGCAGTGCGCGCCCTGCACACTGGCTTCGGGCTCGACAGGGAGCCAGCCGAAGAGAGCATCGGCTGAACGACGCGCGGTTGCGTGACCTCGCGCGCCGTGGTGATCCTGACGGGGGTCAGCAAGAGTCGGGGTCAGCGAGAGTCGGGGTCCATGAGACGCCGCGACCAGAAGCCGAGGTAGAGCAAGGAGAGCAGCATCGCTGGCAGCGCCGACCACAGCGTGGGAGACCTCCACAGCGACGCTGCAGCGGCGCAGAGCCCCAGCGCGATCATCGCGTGGTACACATGGAGGGGCTTTCGTGAGGGGTCGCGCAGCAGCTGCGCGAGCTGCAGCAGTCCCAGGATCGCCGACAGGATCAACACCGAGATGGTGAAGCTGCCGGGGACGAGCAGCGTCGGATCTCCCCCCCGAGCTGGATCGAAGGCGCCGACGCCCGCCGACTGCTCGGCGATGACGCCGACGCTCAGGGGCAACGCGGTCACGATGACGCCGAGGGTGCTCAGCGCGTGCGCCAGGAGCAGGCTGGGGTTGAGTTTGCTCGCCATCTCTCAGCGTGCCGCGCGGATTTGCGCCAGCTGCCAGGTGCCCACGACGTTGCGTAGCTGCTGTTCCGTGCCCTGGCCAACTCCGCTGCTCAGCACCCGGGGACGCCGATCCTCGACGACCACCCTGACCTCCGCCTGCCTCACCCGCGCCCGAGTCAAGACGTCCTCCAGGTCGGCGTACAGGCGTGGAGGCGCCTTGCCGCGGGCGAGTCGCGGCTTGCCATCGCGCACCTTCACGCAAAACAGCTCGTTCGCCCGACGCAGGCCGAGCCCAAACAGGAGCGCGACCACTCCGATTGCGAGCAGGATCCAGGACACGTTGCGGTCTTCTAGCGGCTGGGCTGCGTCGACGCAAAGTCGACCCTTACTGGGCGCTTGACCGGGGTGCTTTCCCCTGCAATCTAGCCCACGTGACCGCAATGGACGAACAGCTACCACGGCGTTTCGGGCGCTTCGTACTGTTCGACAAGATCGGCGAAGGCGGTATGGCGCGGATCTACCTCGCGAAGAGCTCGACGGGGCTCGGCGGGGAGCGAAGGGTCGTGGTCAAGCAGATCCTGCCGCTCTTGTCCGACAACTCCGAGTTCAGTCGACTCTTCATTGACGAGGCCAAGCTCAGCGCGAAGCTGACTCACGGCAGTATCGCTCAGGTGATCGATCTGGGGAGGGACGACGGGCGGCTCTATATCGCGATGGAGTACGTCGAGGGCTTCGACCTTCGCGAGTTGCTGCGGGCGTGCTCCAAAAAGCAGATCCCCCTACCGGTAGAGTTCGCGCTGTTGATCGTCACGGAGATCCTGCGCGCGTTGGACTACGCCCACCGCAAGCGCGACGAGGACGGAAGGAAGCTCGGCATCGTCCACCGCGATGTATCCCCCTCCAACGTGCTGATCAGCTTCGAAGGCGAAATCAAGCTGTGTGACTTCGGCATCGCGCGCGCGATGGGCAGCGGGGATGACGTTCCGGAAGAGGCCATCCAGGGCAAGGCAGGCTACATGAGCCCGGAGGCCGCGAACGGTGAGCAACTGGACGGTCGCGCTGATGTCTTTGCCGCGGGGATCATGCTGTGGGAGCTGCTCGCTGGCAGGCGGCTCTACCGCTCCCCGAAGGGCTCGTCGGGGCCGAGCCTGGAGCAAGCTCAGCGGGCAGAGATCCCGGAATTGCCGTCTCGTGGCTATCCCAACGAGGAGCGTCTCCACGCCATCGCCACGAAGCTCCTGAGCAAGGACCGGGAGGGGCGCTTCGCGTCGGCTCACGATGCCCTGCGGGAGCTGGAGGCCTACGTCGCCGAGAACTCGTTGGTGGCGAGCCCGTTGCGCTTCGGGGAGTGGTTGATGGAGCACTTTGGCGCCGAGATCCTCGAGCGTCGCCGGCACAACGAACAGGCGGCGAACGAGGTGCTGGATCAGGAGCTCGAAGGAACCCTGGGGAAACAGCCCAGCCAGGAGCAGCTGGGCAAGCCCAGGGAAGCTTCGAGCTTGAGCGCAGGCAACGCCGACGTGCAGATCCCCGCGGCCTTCTCCGATCGTTCTCCCAAGAGCGATCCGGTCTTCGAGCCGCCGCCGCCATCGCTGCAGGCCTTCGTCCGACCATCGGAGCCAGCGCCAGAGAGCAGCAGCAAGGCATGGGTCTGGATGGTGCTGGTGGGCCTGGCGATCGTCGCCGTCGCCGTCTACTTCATGACTCGCCCAGGGCCCGCGCCCTGAACGCCTCGAGGCGGTGATGAGCTTCGCGCGGGTGGCGGTACCAGTGCCGCTCGGACAGGCGTTCAGCTACAGGGTGCCCGAGGCGCTGACTGGAGACGTCCGCGAGGGGGCACGAGTGCTGGTTAGCTTTGGCCGACGCAAGGTGCTCGGCGTCGTCGTTCGCCTCGAGGAAACGACTGACGTGCCCGAGGAGAAGATCAAGCCACTGCTCGCGGTGGTGGATCCAGAACCGGTGCTACCCCCGGAGCTCTTGGCCTTCTTGGTGGAGCTCGCCCGTTACTACCTGGCGCCGGTGGGGGAGGTGATGCGCCTGGCGTTGCCCGCTCTCGAGCGTACTGCTGCCGAGCGCCTCGACCAAGCTGGGCTACTCGAAGGAGTCGACGTGCAGGCGGTGGGCAAGCTCGTGCAGGTGGTGCGAGCGCTTCCCCGAGGGGTGGGCGTGGCGGTTCCCAAGCTGCGCTCCAAGCAGGCCCAGCAGATCCTCGAGGAGTTACGCGAACTCGGGGATTGGGTGAGCGTGAGTGACCTCGAACGCCAGCACAAGAGTGCCCGCGCTGCGATCAAGCGGCTGTCCGAGCTCGGGTTGGTCGAGCTGGACAAGCAGGCCCGCGCGGCGGATCCCTTCTTTGCCGACGCGAAGCGCGACGTCGCTCCAACCTTAACGGAAGCTCAGGAAGGGGCGGTCAAGGCGGTGCTGCCGACGTTGAAGCGTCACGGCTTCGCCGCGTTCTTGCTCCACGGCGTGACGGGATCGGGAAAGACGGAGGTCTACTTGCGCTTGGTCCAGCGTTGTTTGGAGCTTGGGCGGGGGGCCATCGTTCTGGTGCCGGAAATCGCCCTGACGCCGCAGCTCGTCGGGCGCTTTCGATCGCGTGTCGGCGACGCGATCGCAGTGCTCCACAGCGGACTCACGGATCGCGAGCGTCAGGCGATGTGGAAGCGCCTGCGCTCGGGCGAGCTGAAGGTCGCGGTCGGGGCTCGCTCAGCGCTGTTCGCGCCGGTTCCCGATCTGTCGCTGATCGTCGTTGACGAGGAGCATGATGGATCCTTCAAGCAGGAGGAGGGGGTCCGCTACAACGCCCGCGACATGGCGCTCCTACGCGCCCACCGTGCCGGAGCGGTCTGCGTGCTGGGGTCGGCGACGCCGTCTCTGGGAAGTATCCATGCGGTAACTGAGGGGCGCATGGAGCACCTGGTCTTGCCAGATCGCGCTCACGCCAGCGCGGCGTTGCCCCAGGTCGAGATCGTCGACCTGAGGCGCATGGGAGCCGGACCGTCCGGAGACAAACTCATCAGCCTACCTCTGCACCGAGCGCTCGAGCGCACGCTGCAGGCCAGGGAGCAGGCCATCCTGTTCCTGAACCGTCGCGGCTTTGCGCCGTCGCTCACCTGCGGGAGCTGCGGGCAAGTCGCTGACTGTCCGAACTGCTCGGTGGCATTGACCTATCATCGTGCCCGCGGGGAGCGCTTGGTCTGCCACTACTGCGACTACACGGCGCAGGCTCCCGCGCGCTGTCCGCGCTGCGGTGCGCCTGGCATGGTCGATGAGGGGGCAGGAACCGAGCGCATCGAGGCGCTCCTGAAAGCGAGCTTCCCCGAAGCGCGAGTCGCTAGGCTCGATCGAGACGTCGCCGCGGGACTGAAGAGCGAACGTATCCTGGACGCCGTGCGCCGCGGAGAGGTGGACATCTTGGTTGGCACCCAGATGGTGACCAAGGGGCATGACCTACCCTCGGTGACGCTGGTCGGAGTGCTGAACGCCGATGCGGCGCTGAGCATGCCTGATTTCCGTGCGGCAGAGAGAACGTTTCAGCTCCTGGTGCAGGTCGCGGGTCGCGCCGGTCGCGGCGACTCGCCGGGCACGGTGTTGATCCAGACGCGGCAACCGGATCACCCGGCGATCAAGAGCGCCTTGACTCATGACGTGAGTGCGTTCGTGGAGCGCGAGCTGCGCGATCGCGAGGAGCTGGGTTATCCGCCGTTCTCCCATGTCGCCCTGGTGCGCGTCGACGCGACGTTCGAAGGCGCAGCGCACGAGGTTGCGCGCCAAGTCGCGGTACTCGGGCGACGCATGGCGGGAGACCACCTCGAGCTCGAGGTGAGGGGACCTGCGCCGAGCCCGCTTTCCCGTTTGCGCAACCGCTATCGCTTTCAGGTCATGCTGCGAGCCACCGAGCGCAAGGCCCTGCGACCAGCGCTTCTGGCCATCGTGCGAGGGCGCTGGGACCGACGGGTGCGGGTCAGCGTCGACGTCGATCCCATGAGCATGCTGTAAGGCCAGCTGCCCTCGCGCGTTGCCCGCACGCCGCGCTCAGCGAGCACTGCGACGTCGCCCCGCCTCGCAAACAGTGATAAGCCCCCGTCCCATGCCGTCCTCGCGTTGCCTCCGGTCGTTGCTCGCAGCGGCCGCGCTCATGAGCTGTCTCGGCTGGGGTGAGGCGGCCCACGCGTTCGAGCGACAGTGGCATCTGGGGGCAGGCGTCGGTGTGGCTGGCTTCCCGAGCATCGAGAACAGCTACGTTCCGCTCAACGGGGAGAGCCTCAGGCCTCCTGCGGTTGGCGTGTACACGGCGTACGGCATCAGTGACTACTTCGACTGGCGCCTGGAGCTGACGTGGGGATTGCACAGCCTGGACGGTGCCCCCGAGCAGCCGATCGCGGATTTCGAGACGACTCATGTCGTTTCCGCGTCGAGCGGGCTCTCGTACAAGCTCGACGTGATCGACTGGATCCCCTACCTCGGGGTCATGCTCGGCTACTATGGCTACTTCGGTGGTCCGCATCTGACGAGCGACGGGCTGGCCGAAGGCGCCGGGAGCGATCTCGGCGCGTCGCTCGTGCTTGGACTGGATCATGCGTTGAACCGCGACTTCGCGGTGGGAGTGCAGCTGCGCTACGATCGACTTCTCTCGGGCGAGGATTATTTCATCGGGCAGCTGCGTTTCGAACACACCTGGGGCTTCTGAGGCGGAGCTCGGTGGCAGACCTCTGGTCCTCCCCAACCCTGTAAGCTCGCGGAAGCACAACAACTCTACGTTCAGTGTTGGGTAGGAGGCGAGCGTGTCGCTCGCGGCTGGATCGTGCGCACAAGCAGGCGTTGGAAGCAGCCGTCCAGGCCCCTGGTGCTCCGCGGTCGTGGGTCCGGCAGCGCGTGGGGAGTCAACATATTTGCGGGTTGGGTGGGGGCTCGTGCTACCCCATACACCGAGGTCGAGGTGGCGCTAGAGAGGCTAGGAACGAGGTTGGCGACGCTGCGCTGGGCGGGCCGCTTCGCCCACTGGGTGATCGCGGGGTCCACGTTGAGCGCGGGTTGCGCTCAGCAAAAGGCCGGTGAGGGGCCGCCCCCGGAGGCGGGGACGAGCGCGGCCCAGGTCGCTCCGCCAGCTCCAACGCGAGAGCCAGCGGGGCAAGCGCCGCCGGATGAGGATTTTCGGCCGGCGATGCGGGTGGGGGACTGGGTACTGGCCGCCCGCATCCTCGATCGGTCTCCCGAGACGGTACGCAAGACGCCCGCTGCGCGCTTCGCTCGGGCTCACGCGGCCGCCCAGCTCGGGGAGTATCGCGTGTGCGTCGAGCGCCTGGATGGCCTCGAAGCAGAGCTCCCGGTGCTCGCCTCGGAGATCGCGGAGGCGCGAGCTCACTGTCAGCTCGAGGTCGGTCCCTTCGAGGCTGCTGCGAAGTACTTCGGTCAGAAGGACACGTCCAGAGACCTAATCCGTGCGGCAACGGCGTTCGAGCGAGCCAAGCAACCGGAGAAGGCCAAGGCCATGGTGGCGCAGGTGATTGTCCGAGAGATCAAGCGTCGCGCCCACTCCCACGGTCGCCGCAAGGCGTCGCGCGTGCGAGCGTCCCTGCGACGGGAGGCAGACGCTCGGGAGATCCGTGCGCGCATCTACGATCTCGAGCAGAAGCCAAAGCTCGCCGAGGCCGACCGCCACTGGATCGCGACGCAGGTGCCCGCCCAGGCGCCGCCCAGTGGAGACACGTCCAGGCAACTCAACAAGCAGCAACGCTACGAGCGCGCGATGGAGTTCGCGCGGGACGGTGACATCGCGCACACCGACGCCGAGCTCGAGCTGCTGGCAAGCTCTCCTGGTGGCGCTATCCCCGAGAAGGAGCTGGTGCACGCAAGGGGCTGGGCGCGCTACATGGCGCGGCACTACAAGGACGCGGCGCCGCTGCTCGAGCAGGCCAGCGCGCTGGGCTCTCAGCATGCGATCCGCGACTACTACTATGCCGCGAAGGCATGGTCTCGCGCCGACGAAGACCAGCGGGCCATCGAGATGTACGAGCGCCTGATGGTGCGCTATTCGTCCAGCAGCTACGCCGATCACGCGCGCTACATGGCTGCGCGCTTGCGCTACATCCTCGGGGACTGGAAGGGCGCCGAGAAGGCCTACAAGGGCTACCTCGCGAAGTACCCTCGCAAGGGACAGCACAGCAGCGAGGCGCGCTATGAGCTGGCCATCACCTGGCTCGCTGGGGAGAAGCCCGCCGACGCCCAGCGGGTGCTCGCCGAGCTCGAGAAGGAGGAGAAGGACCCTCGTGACAAGGCGCGACTCGTCGAGCTGCTCGGCGTCGCGCTGGCCGCCCAGGGCAAGCAGCCGGATGCGGTGAAACGTTTCCGTGAGGTGATCGAAGAGCGCCCGCTGTCGTTCGCTGCGCTGATGGCGACCGCTCGCCTGAAGCAGCTCGGGCAGAGCCCGCCGCCGCCCATCGCTCCTCCGGAGAGCAGCAAGTCGCCTGGACCGCTCGCGCTGAGCCTGCCTCCCAAGGTGAAGGCGCTGCATGACTCGGGCCTGTCGCTGCGCGCCGAGTCGGAGCTCGAGCGTGTGGAGTCGAGCTTCAAGAAGTCCTTCGCCGATCGAGCCGACGAGGCCCTGTGTCGCACCTACGCGATGCTGGGAAGCGCTGCGCGACGCTACCGTGTCGGACAGCGTGCGGTGCGCTGGGCGGACCTGAACACCGCGCCCAGCGCGGCCAATCGCTGGGCTTGGGAATGCATCTATCCCGAGCCATTCGTGGAAGCCGTCGAGAACGAAGCACGCAAGAACTCTCTACCTCGCGGATTGGTCTACGCGCTGATGCGCCAGGAGAGCGGCTTCCGTCCTCATGTGGTCTCTCCGGCCAAGGCGGTCGGACTGATGCAGCTGATCCCACCGACCGCCCGGAACGTCGCCACGGAGCTGTCCGTGGACTACAGGCCGGAGCTGCTGCGCTTGCCCGCGTACAACATCCGCTTCGGGAGCTACTACCTGAAGAAGGTGTTGGATCAGTTCTCCGGCAGCGTTCCTCTCGCTCTCGCCGCCTACAACGCGGGTCCGAACGCGGTAGGTCGCTGGCTCAAGACCGGCCACAAGCTGCCCCTGGACGTCTTCGTCGCGCGGATTCCGTACGGAGAAACGCGCGGCTACGTCGCACGGGTCGTTGGCAACCTGGCGCGCTACGCCTACCTCGAAGGCGGAGAAGCAGCTGTGCCAGAGCTTCCGCTCCAGCTGCCGAGCGATGTCCAGGTGCCCGACGACGCCTATTGAACTCGCCTTGGCGAGGCCGGCCAGCTCACTCCGCCGGAGACGCGTCGCTGAGCGCGAGCTCCGTCGCCGGGATCGGCTCCACTCGTGACTTGAGCCAGGCGATGGTCTGCGCCTCATCACGCAAGGGCGCGCCAGGGAGCTGAACCACCCGCTTGGCCAGGCTCTTCCAGGCGCCGACCATCAGCATCAGCCAGACCTGGAAATAGTCGACCCCATCGAAGACCACGGCGTCCTCGCGCCCGTAGACCTCCCTGTTGTCCTCGAATTCTGCGGGGTAATCGCTGAAGTGACAGCGCGCCTTGACGTGGTGATGGATATGGTAGCCGTCGTTGAAGCAGCGGCGATTGTAGCGGGTGTTGATGCACGTGATGCTGTTGCGGTACGCGACCTCCGGGGACGCGGCGTCGATGAACGCGTGCTGCGTCCAGTTGCCCATCATCATCAGCGTGCGAACGATGATCACCGGCAGCACGAACACCACCAGCGTCGCTTGCCAGTTCACGTATGCCAGACCCGCGATGACCAACCAGAAGCTCGTCTCGCCGATCACCAGTCGGCGCAGCATCTTCTTGTTGCCCTTCTCGAGGTGATACGCAGCGAGATCGTACAGCCCGAGGAACATGAAGCGCAGGTAGTACCTGAGCCAGTGAACGAAGCGGTCCCGTTTGAAGTGCATCGTGGAGGAGGTGTCTCGCTCCAGGTTGTTCTCCGGGTGATGCATGCCCATGTGGTGGACGAAGTAGCTCTCGGGCGTTTCCCCGAAGAAAGGCCCGAGGCACCACGGGATCACGTTGTTCAGCAGCCGGTACTGCTTCTTGAACAGCACGCGATGCGATGTGCAGTGCAGCATCAGGATGAAGCGGTCCACCACCCAGGCGAACCACAGCACCCAGTACACGGGCACCACGTACCAGAAGTAGTCGCCCGCGAAGAACAGCCCGATGCCCAGGCAGGCAACCACGGCACATTGCAGCATCAGGTGCAGGAAGGGCAGATCGCGAGGGTCTTGAATCAGCTGAACCAGCTTGGCGTCGAGGGCTTTCACTTCAGTCTCTGAAAAAGCAGGGTGGTTCGTTGGTGCAGGGGCGCACGGAGGGCACCACCAGGTCACCCAAAGGACACAGGCGTCCGGAGGTTAAACCACTTGTCCAGGCCTGGCGAGGTCGCTGCCCGTCGACTCCACGGATTCGCGGAGTAGCGGCTGGTGTCCGGCGCTGACGCCAGGGAGGGGCGAGGGTTTTCGCGCGAAAGCGCGCGGGGGCAAGCGCAGGAGGTGCGAACTGAGCTTCGCACTGCGCGGGGGCTTCATGCGCTCCGCTGAAGCTCGGCGCGCGACATCGCCACCAATGAATTCCTGTGTGGAAATGTATGGAGTGAGGGAAGCTCACATCTGCGCTGTCCGGTTTACCTCCGTCGTGAAGTCTGCGAGGAACCCTTGGCCACCCACCGGAGGAAATATCCATGCGCCTGCTCGTTCGCTCTAGCGGGGTGTCGAGAAGCACCCCGCCAATCAACAACCGCCGTGCCTGCGCGGACTCGCACCAGATCCGGCTCTCGCACGGTGCCTGCGATGCGCCTCCCGGGCGCATCCCTCCTCACCTTCATGGGGTTTCGCGAGTGCGAGCGTGCTCAATCCGCGCGGATCAGCGCGCAGGCTGCTGGAAGATGCAGTTCATCAGCGGCCTGCTCGCTTCACTCACGTGTATCGTCCTGATGACGACTGGCTGCAGCAGCGCCAGCGACGACGGAGGAGAGAGCCGCGGCAACGCGCAGCAGGGAGAGAACTGCAGCACGGATCTCGACTGCGCGGATGAGCGTGCTCGCTGCAGTCCCCAGCACGTGTGCACCGGAGCGCTGACGAAGGGGTCCTACTCGCAGAGCTGCACCATGGACACGATCGCTCAGTGTCCAGGCTACCTCTGCCTGTTGCCGGAGAACGGCGCGGACGGCGTCTGTAGCTATCAGTGCGCGAACAACGAGATGTGCGCCGAGGGGCTCTGCATCCTCCTGCCTGGCGCTGGTCAGGTCTGCCTCAAACCGTGCGACGGCAACGCGGACTGCAACGATGGCTATACCTGCCTGCGGGATCCAGGGGGAAACGGCAACGTCTGCTGGATCTCTGGCTGAAACGCTCCCTCCACGTAGCAGCGGGGTCACACGTCGCCACGCCTCGTGGTTCACGCGTTTGGCCAACTCCCCCGCAAATTCTGGAGTACGTTGCGCCGAGCAACTGGCCTGAGCCTTGCTCGGGCAGAGGCTCGCGACCCTTTGTCGCGTCACTTGCTTTGGAGGACCCTATGTTGAAACGGATGATCAGGGCGTCGCTTGCCCTGGGTGTGCTCGGCTTGCTCTCGGCTTGCAGCGGGAGCGACGGTGGATCGAGCCAAACGCGCGGCACGGCCCAGAAGGGGGAGGCATGCGAGGAGGATCTGGATTGCGCGGAGGAGCTCGCGCAGTGCCATCCACAGGGCGTCTGCACGGGCGCGCTGACGAGCGAGGCGCTGGAGACCGAGTGCAGCGAGGGCAACGCGGACATCTGCGCCGGCTTTGCCTGTCTCGTCCTGAATGCCAATGCCCAGGGCAAGACCGGGCTGTGCACCTACAAGTGCGAAAGTAACGCCGACTGCGGACAGGGCGTCTGCGTGGAGCTGTCCGGCGCCGGCAAGGTGTGCCTCAGTCCCTGCCAGGACAGCAGCGACTGCTCCAACGGCTTCGTGTGCGTGGCCGATCCGGGGGGAAGCGGTAGCGCCTGCCTGGTGGAGCCTGCAGCGGGCTGAACCTGGAGACCAAGACGGCGCTGGAGTCTACTCCTCCAGCGCCCAGGTCAGCCTGAGCCAGGCCAGGAGCTCGCTCTCCTTCTCGTCGATCGTGCCGACCGTCGCGAGCTGGAAGAGTTCCGCGTAGATCAGCTCGCGCGCCGGCTGACGCTGGATGCCGCGAGCGAGGTCCTTGACGCCGTCCTCACTGAGGTCGAGCGCTTCGAGCTTGTCATTGAGCTCGTCGTAGTGGGCGGGGCCGATCTGGTCGGCGAAGACGCGCATCTCTCGAGCCTCGTCTTCGCTGACCACGCCGTCGCTGGCTGCCAGCAGCTTGAGAAGCGAAATCGCGCTCAGCAGCTCCTCTTCCGTCAGATCCTGAAACTCGAAGTCGGCCATTCGTTTCCTTCTGATTCTGGTTGGCGTCAGCCAGCGTAGTCCTTCAGGCAGCTCAGCAGGCTACCGATCTCCTCGTCGGTGCCCACCGTGATGCGCAGCCCATCATCCAACAGGCGCTCCGCGAAGTAACGCACCAAAATGCCGTGAGCCTTCAGGTGCTCGAAGGCGCCGCGCGCAAGCTCTACGCGGCTCTTGCCCGTCCGGGCCTCGGGCGCACGGGCGAACACGAAGTTGGCTGAGCTGGGCAGCACCTCGTAGCCGAGGTCCATCAGCCCCGTGCTGAGCCGCTCCCGGGTCTCGACCACCCTGGCGACGTTCTGCTCGGTCCAGGTCGTGTCGCGCAGGCTCGCCGCGCCCGCGACGATGGCCAGACGATCGAGGTTGTACGAGTCCTTCACCTTGTTCAGACCCTGGATGATCTCCTCGGAGGCGAACGCGAGCCCAAGCCGCATTCCCGCAAGGGAATGGCTCTTCGAGAACGTGCGCAGCACCACGACGTTTGGCTCGCTGGTCGCCAGCTCGAGCGCGTTGGTCGAGCTGAAGGCGGCGTAGGCTTCGTCCACCACCAGCACCCCTCGCTTCAGGCTGCGAGCTAGCTCCCGGAGCTTCTGCGTCTCGTGCTGGGTGCCCGACGGCGAGTTCGGCGTTGCGACGAATATCAGCTTGGCGTCACAGCCATACAGCGCGGAAGGCAGGTTGAAATCGCTGTCGAAGTCGCAGGTCTGCACGCCGGCGCCCGCCGCGGCAGCCAGCGTTCGATACAGCACGTAGGTCGGGTAGGGATACGCGATGGCTTCGTTCGGCTCGAGGAACGCGCGGAACAGCAGCGCGAGCAGCTCGTCCGAGCCGTTGCCATGCAGAATTTGGTTGGCGGGGACTCCCGTTACTTCGCTGGCCGCCTCGCGCAGCGCGCTCGCCGCCGGGTCGCTGTACAGGCGCAAGCGCTCAGCGCCGTTCTGTAGCTCCGCCTGAATCGCCGGCAGCACGCTCGGACTCGGTGGATAGGGGTTCTCGTTGGTATTCAGCTTGATGATCTTGGTGCCAGCCCTTGGTTGTTCACCCGGCACGTAGCCAACCATCGCCTCGACACTCTTGCGGAACAGCGTCATCTCGAAACTCTTCTTGCGGGGCTCCCTGTCGAGCCGCGCGGAGCCTAGTATTTTCCGACGCTCTCCGCTGCCGGAGTCGACAACGAGGTGCCGAAGTCGAAGCTGCCGTCGCTGGCCCAGGTAGCAGCGAAGGCGTCGCGCACCACGAGCTCGGCGGCTTTGCCCCGAGGGTTGAAGCCCCACTCCGCCTCCTGAGAGAGGTCGTCGGGGTCGGCGTACATGCGCCACACGAAGTACCCAACGAACCACGGCTCATCGATGAGTGGCGCGATCAGCGCAGCGTAGGCGTCGGCCTGGGCGGCTTGGTTGATCTCCACGTCCTTCATGTTGTCGGGCCACTCCCACGGCTTGATCGCCGGGTCGGTACGGGTCGTGTATCCGATCTCGGTGAATACGACAGGCTTACTCCATGCCTTGGCCAGGGCGCCAATCCGCTGGCTCACGTCTCGAGCACCCTGGAGCAGACGGCTCACCTTCGAGCCTTCCTCTTGCGCGAGGGGAAAGAAGGCGTTGACGCCGATCACGTCCAGTTCCCCGAGGATCACGGTTTGCTCGACGTCGTCCCAGTTCGCCGCATAGGTGAGCGGACCGGAGTAGACCTGGCGGACCTCGGAGATCAGCGCGCTGAACGACGGCGCCCGGGTCGTCGTCACCCAGCTCCGCAGCTCCACACCCAGGCTGAGTAAATCGACGTGAGTCGCCTCTGCGAGCTTGGCCCAGTTCAGCAAGAATGCGCCGTAGCTCCTCCGCCAGCGCTCCCAGCCGGCGTCGTCCGCGGGATCGATCTCCGCCCGCCAGCCGCCACTCTCCACCCACAGGTGTGGCACGAGCATCACGCGCAGACCTTGGGCGTGAGCTTGCTCCACCGCGTGCTGGAGGGCGACGAAGTTCTCCTTGAACGGAGCCTCGAAGGTCGGATCGACTCCAGTAGAGCTCAGGTCCCAGACCCGGCCGAAGGGGGTGAGGGAGACCCAGGTGCCGCCCAGGCGCCGCGTCTCTCGCAGGGTGCGTTGGTAAGCCTCGCTGCCGTAGCCGAGCCCCGGGTGCAGCGAACTCTCGATGGGACCGATGGTCATGCCGCGGATGGCGCCGCGGCGCGGCCACTCTGCCTGGCTGTCGAAGGACCGAGTCTGACCCAGGTATTGCCACGCGGATTCACTCGGCAACAGCTGAACCTGGTGATGAGCGCGTGCGGAGCCGCTCGGCGCGAGGGCGGCGACGCCGAGGGCCGATGCGGTGAGCAGGACGCACGTCGACCTTCGGGTTCTCATCAGACGCCTACTCGACTCGCCGTTCGCTCGAGCAGCGTGTGGTCCACGTCGCGCACGTGGGCCACCACCGCGTCGGCTCCAGCGCCCGCCAGCTCCGGCTCTGGATAGCTATGAGCCACCGCGACGCAGGTCAGCTCCGCGGCCTTGGCGGCTTCGATGCCACTGAGAGAGTCTTCGATCACCAGCACCTGGCGAGGCTCCAGGTTCGGCGCGCGTTCTCGCAGCTTCGCGAGGCCGATCAGGTAGCCTTCCGGATCAGGCTTGGAGCGCTCGGTGTCCTCGGCCGCCACGATGAACTCCACGTGGCTCCTCACCCCCAAGACCCGGAGACCCAGCTCGATCTCCGGGCGCAACGCGCCGCTGACCACCCCCACCGCTCCGAAGCTCGCGCAGCGCGCCACCAGCGCCGCCGCGCCCTCGAAGACCTGCAGGCTCTGCTCGGCGCGGTCCATGTAAATCGGGAACTTCGTGCGCACGAGCTCGTCCACCCGCTCGCGCTCGGCGGGTAGGCCGTGGGCCCGGAGGATGGCTTCGAACGCGCCGACGTCGTCGAACCCGAGGTACTGGTCCCAGTAGTCCGCCTCGCTGAGAGTTATCCCCAGCGGGGCAAGGGTGTCTTGAAAGGCCGCGAGGTGGACGTGCTCGTCATCGACCAAGACGCCGTTGAAGTCGAACAAGGTGCAGGCAAACACGGAGGGGCTCCACGGGCGTCACCACGCCGACACGGCCGAGCGAAGTGAGCGAGAAAGACGGAGCCGGGTGAATAACACGCTCAAGGGCTGCAGCCAGCCAGTCACTACCGGTCTTATGTCCGCGCCTGACGGGCCGTTCGATGGAACGCCAGGGTTTGTCCGCCAGCGAGCCGTCGGGGCCAGCGCGCCTCGACCGCGCTTGGCTGGCAATGCCCGCTTGCCCGCACCCTTTCCGGCGTGTCAGCTTGAACTCCGAGCGTCCTTGTGCAAGGTTCCGCCCGGCTTATCGGCGTTCTTCGCAGAGCATTACAGCATGAGTAAAGGCGATCTTTTGGAAATGGAGGGCACCATTCAGGATGCCCTCGGTGGTGGTCAGTACACCATCAAACTCGACCAGGGTGACGCGACGGTGCGTGCCCAGCTGTCCGGTCGTATGCGACGTCACCACATCCGCGTGCTCCCTGGAGATCGCGTGCGCGTGGCCGTCTCCCCGTATGACCTGACCCATGGCCTGATCGTTTACCGCGGTCGCACGAACTGACTCCATCGGCGGCGGTCGCCGATGTCAGTCCGTAGCCTGCCCCTGCCGCCGAGCCCTTTGGGTTCAGGCGGCGTTTGGCGTTCGTACAGCGCGGCCCTCGTGCTGGGGCTCGCGGCGTCCATCACCGCGTGCGACGAACCGGATCCGCCCAGGCGCGACGAGTCCCCCATGATCGTCGTGCCTGATCCACCACCGGCTCCCTCGCCAAGACTGCTGTATCTGCCGGACGGCGGGGACAAGGCGCCTCCCGAGGCTCCGGCGCTCGCGCCCCAGCTGGGGATGCCCCAGCTGGGTAGCGTCTCCCGATGCCCCGCGGAAATGGTGGACATCCGCGGCAAGTACTGCATCGATCGCTACGAGGCCCAGCTCGTCGACAGCCTGAAGGAGCGCGCGCTGAGCCCCTTCTACTCACCCGAGGCGCGCAAGGCGAAGCGGGAGTTCGGCTACTGGCAGAAGCACGCCCTCGAGGTGGGCTCCGAGCAGGCGCGCTCCAAGCCTCTGCCGTTGTTGCCTGGGTGGCAGCTGACGGAGCACTACGAACCCAAGGCCATGAGTGCTCAGGGCGTGCTCCCCAACGGCTACCTCACGGCTCACGACGCCGAGAAGGCGTGCAGGAACGTGGGCAAGCGCCTGTGCACCGAGGAGGAGTGGGTCACCGCCTGCAAGGGCGAACAGCAGCGCCAGTTTCCGTACGGCGACAAGTATCAGCCGGGGACCTGCAACGTCTTTCGCGAGGCGCATCCTGCGCACGTGCTGCACGACGATGCTTCTCGTGGCCACCTGGACCCGCGTCTGAACCAGGTGTCATCCAGCGCGGGGCCGCTCCTGCGCAAGACCGGCGCTACGCCGGAATGTCGGAGCAGGTGGGGCAACGACGCCGTCTACGACATGGTTGGCAACCTGGACGAGTGGATCGACGACCCAGGAGGCGTCTTCGTGGGTGGCTTCTTCTCGCGCAGCACCAAGAACGGCTGCCTCGCGAGCGTTCATGCACATCCACCCGAGTACTACGACTACAGCCTCGGAGTGCGTTGCTGCTTCAGCCAAGTGCCCTAGCTGGGTGTTGAAGGAAAGCCTGCCCATCAACGCCAGCGCGCCAGCGCCTGTTGAGCCCCACAGGGGACCGCGCCTGGCCGAGGCGTCCGTGCAGGAGCCTTTCGCGGTCAAGCGAGCCCCGTGATACTGAGAGGCATGAAGGGGATTGCGTGGATCGTGGCCGCGCTGCTGGGCTGTGTGCTGGCGTGCTGGTCGGCGCCGACTCGAGCCTGTGGTGTGTGGAGTGGGGTGTTGGTTCCGCCGAGGCCGGCAGACGAACAGGTCCTGATGGTGTGGGACGAGCAAACCCAGATAGAGCATTTCGTGCGCCAGGTGCGCTTCAGCGACGCCAAGGAGCCGTTCGGCTTCGTCGTTCCGACACCGACCCGTCCACGGCTCCACGAGATCGAGAAGGAGCCCTGGGAGCTGCTGACGAAGCGCTGCAACCCGAGCTGGAGCGGAACCGGGAGTGCTTTCGGCTCCGGCATCGGCCTTGGCAGCATCGGGACTCTGGGCAGGGGCGCTGGAAGTGGTCTCGGCGCGGCGCCCGCGGTGAACGTGCTCGAAGAGAGGCGGCTCGGCGACTTCAAGGCGTTCGTACTCCAGGCCACCGACGCCAAGGAATTTTCTGCGTGGTTGAAGAAGAACCGCTTCAAGGGCACGCCCGAACTCGAAGCGTGGCTTCATCACTACGTCGAACTCGAGTTCTACTTCGTTGCGCTCCGCTACGAGGGTTCGCAGAAGCAGAAGGCCAAAGGCGGCGTGCAGGCGAGCGACGAGCTGATCAGCAAGACCGTGCACATCAGCTTCAAGACGGCCAACCCGTATTACCCGTATCTGGAGCCCCTCACCAAAGCGGGCATCAAGCCGCCAGCGGAGCGCAAGCTGCAAGTCTGGTTCGTGAGCGATCGCGTGATGCAGCCCGTCGCTCGCTACTGGGGGGAGGGGAGAGCCTCGGGCGCCCTCGTACGGCCCTGGAGCGAGGCCTACCCATGTGACGGTCGCATCGAGGAGCTGAGCAAGGCGCTCGCAGGCGACCTTGCTCAAGACGTGAAGAAGCGCCAGCGCGTCCAGGTGTTCGCCGATCTGAAGACCTCCAGAGAGGGCTATGGCGACGTGTTGCTGGTGCCCATGGAGCCCGATGCTTGCAGCGGGGACTGTGCAAAGCAGCGAGAGTCGTTGGCCAGGCTCCTCGAAGCGGATGTGGAGCTGCGGCGTGATGCGAAACCGACGACGACCGACGCTCCTGCTCCCTATCTCGCTCCGGCGTCGTGCGCTCTGCAACCGCAGGGAAACGGTAGATCACCATTGCCGTGGTTCGCGTTGGCGACGGTGGTCGGAATCGCCGCCAGACGTCGTCGCGGCCGCGGTGTCGCGGGGCTGCTCGTGGCAAGCGGCCTGCTGCTCCTGGGGTGTGAGAAGACCAGCGCCCCCAGCGTCTCCGGTTCGAGCGCGTCGACTCCTGCGACGAGCGGTGCCCAGTCCACCCCCGCACCCACGGCCACCAACAGCGTCCGCGAGCCGCAGCTGGAACTCCCCGAGGCTCCTGGCGAGGTCCACGCCAAGCTCGTCTCGCTCCTGGGAGGCAGACTCGGCGGCGTGGACATCCCCGTTCAGGCGACGGACGCGCGGACCGGAATCGGGGCCGTGACGGATGCGCTGCCTCGCGGGTTGCCCTCGCCAGGCGCTCTGGCGGCGCGCTGCACGCCCGGCAGGAATTCGGAGGCGTTGGTTCGCGTGGAAATCGATCACGACGCTGCGGGGACCCCCGTTCTCGTGATGGGCCCGATCTCCGACGCAGCGAAGCAGTGCATCGCCCAGGCCCTGCGCGAAGTGCCCCCCGAGAAGCTCGAAGCCGGCAAACAGCGCTTCGCTCTGGGCTTCGGCCCCAACACGCCAGAGCAGAAGAAGCTCCAGCGCCGTTTCAGCTACGCGTTCGGCGTCAATGCCGGACCGGCGCGGAACGTCATGCGCATGCGCTTGACGGACGTCGTCGTCACGGGTCGCTTGCCCAAGGAGGTGGTGCAGCGCATTCAACGTCGCTACTACGGGCGTATCCGGCTGTGCGCGGAGCGATCGCCGGACAAGACGCTCAGAGAGCTCAGCCTGAGCTACGTCATCGACGCAGAAGGCAACGTCAAGAACGTTCGAACCAAGCCGGACGGAGGCTCAGCGGGCAGCTGTATCCGCACGGCGCTCTCGATGTCGAAGTTCCCCAAGCCAGAGAGCGGACTCGTCAGCGTGAAGGGCAAGCTCAGCTTCGAGCGCCCCGAGTGATCCTTCCAGTCAGCTCGGGGCGTGGTAGGTCAAAGCCTCGCGGAAACGACGGGGCTCAGGGAGAGCCGGGTTGTGCGTTGGTGAGGGCTGCTGGGACCTCCCCACAGTAGACTCGGGGAGAGCCGACGTTGGGCTGAATCTTGATCAGCGCCTCCGCAAACTCGTTGCAGGTTCCTCCGTGTCCGCAATGGGCAACGTAGGCGGTCGCGCCTTCGTTCCACTTCACGTCATACTGATTGAAGGAAACCTGCCAGGCGGTGCCGGGCTCGACACTGTCGACCACCTTCCACTTGTCCGGATTGGCGGTCAGCACACCGCGCACCCGTGCCCACTCCTTCGCGTGGTCACCGGATTTCGACACCAGCAACACCGCGTGCGCCTTCGTGCAGCCTTCGGCGGTCTTGGTCACGCTGCCCGCAAGGGCCACCGTCGTCACCAAGGCCATTCCGAGTCCCAGAGCCGTCTGAACCATCCGTCGTGCGTTCACATCTGCCTCCTGTCGGCGACCAGCAGCGGCGCCGTCTCGAGCCACGTCACGGCACCGTCACCAGCGCCTCGATGGATCAGAAACGCTATCCTGCCCGGACGTAGTTCCAAGCCCAAAGTGCAAACCGTACGGATCTCGAACGGTTCTCGGCTCCGTGAACCGGGTCGAAGCCGCGCATGCGCTCGCGGCTCACTGGGCGGCGGCGCAAGCACCGCTGCCCAGCGCGGCGGCGCAGGCGCTGGGATCCTCGATCGCCCTTCCGCACGCCGCCACCCGGCACTCGATGAAGTCCCCGCTGTCGGTCGGGGCGCCATGCTCTGGTATGCCGCTCGCTTCCGCCTGGCACTCCGCTTCGGCAACGACGTGATCCTCACCCCACACACGGTGGTAGTCGTCGTGGCAGTCGTTGAGCATGCATTCGCAGTAGCTGCGCACGGTCTCGCTCACGTCACTTCCCATTCCGCCACCACCGGCTGAGCCACCGCCGGAGCCGCCGTTTCCGTGGCTGCCGCCAGGGCCGCTGCCTCCAGCGCCGGGACCACATCGAGAGCAGGTGTCGCCGCTGCTGCAGGCCGC
This sequence comes from Myxococcales bacterium, assembly GCA_020430865.1. Next base: position 16,439 of record JAGQIY010000517.1, on the reverse strand, counting down.
GAAGGGGAGCGTACCGAGTCCCAAGACCAGGCAGATGAGCGCGCGGCGCAGGCACGCGGACGCCTGGCCGACGCTGCGTGTGCGACGGCTGGGTTCCGCGTGGCACCGAGCAGCTGCGGCGTGGGGCAGGCGGGGGCTTGGGGCTGTCGAGTTCGAGTTCTTCACTGAGATCTCTGGTGGCTTGGGTTTCGTCCGCTCGAGGCTAGCGGTTCTTGCACTCCGCGTAGCGCTGGATGAAGTAGAGGAAGGCCTGGTAGGCGACGTCCTCCTGGTCCTTGAACTTGGTGTGACCTCCGTGCTCGACGCCTCCAGCCTCCTCGGCCAGAGGCTTGAGCAGCAGCCAGCTCTTCTCTGGTTTATCTGTGCGGATATATCCTGAGGACTCTACGTTGTGCAGCGTGGCCAGCGATGCGACGTCGCAGACCTGGGAAGCGTTGATCCACTTCGGAGCGTCATCCTCGGGCTTGGTGCTGTCGAAGTGGCACGGATAGCAGCGCCCGCGCCAGCGGTAGATGCTGTCGGCGAACAGCTGCTCCAGCTGCTTGTCATCGCAGCCTCCCTCGTCAGGGATATCCAGCACCGCAGGCTCCCGTTTGGCGACGCACACGTCGCCCCCTGCCTGACTGCTGCAGGTCACCCCGGCGCAGACCTGATCGCCGCATTCGCTCTGGTAGCGGAGGAATGATCGAAAGGCCTGAAACTCGAGGCTTGCTGCGCTCGGGCTGAGTGGAGAGCTCGGCGCAGCGCGAGCGATCCAGGCCAAGACCAGACTGTTGTCGGGATCGTCGGGATCGGCGAGCCCTTCCGCTTCGAGGCAAGCCATCGTCTCGCAGGGCGTCTCACGGGCGAAGGCTGCCAGGTTCACCCCGGTGAGGTGGCACTGGTTGCAGCTGGAAGGATGCTCATCGCTCAGCAGGGGTTGGATCTTGCGCTTGAAGAGCGCCAGGTTGTCTTCGGCGGTGCAGGCGTAGTCGTCCTCCGTCGTGGCGCAGCTCGGCAGCGCGCTGCCCGCGAGCGCGCTACCCAGGAGCAGCGACCAGAGCAGGCGCCGCCAGCCGTCGGAGCGGCGTCGGCTGCGCTCACCACACACCGCTCCAGTGTCGCAGATTTCGTCCGTCGGAGGGGCCGTACCGGCGAGACGTTCCGCACGTGACCACGTGTCGCACGCCAGGCCGCTGGCTGGTGACCTGAAGCTGGGGTATCCGCTGGCCGTTGGTGTGTGAAGCCCAGCCAATCGCGGCCGGGGAGTCTGAGTGTTGTCTGCGTTCACCTGCTTTCAAAGACGTTTGGTCCGACTCGCGGTGGCTGGGAGCCTGGTGGCTTGCGGCTGGGCGTCAGCGGTGGCGTGCTCCTCGAGCAGCGAAGCCGGAGTCGAGGCGACGCTGATGCTGAGCAGCGTCGGTGAGCCCCCCATGCGAGACGGGGTTCGCAGCTTCTACACCGATCGCGGCTATCAGGTGCAGCTCAGCGCGGGGTTCCTGGTGCTGGAGCACCTCGAGCTACAGCCGTGCGTGGATGGCACGGCGCTCGCTCGGATGTGGGCGCCGGCCGTGGCCTTCGCTCACACTGGAGGCAACCCGCGTCGCCTCGCCGCTCCCGTCTTGGTGGATCTCACGCAGCGGACCCGCGAGTTCGAGCTGGGGAGCATCAAGCCTCCTGCTGGACGCTACTGCGCCTTCCAGCAGTCCCTCGGCCCTTCCGATGCGGACACGCCCGGTGTCTCGCCCGACCGCGTCGGGCAGAGCTTGCGCCTCGAGCTGCTCGTCAGCGGCGGCACCCTCGACGAGTCGAGGGAGGTGAGCTTGGTGTCCGACTCCGTGTTCGACGGATTCTATCCTCTGGAGCCGATGTTGCTCGATGACGCTCATCGCCACGTGACGCTCCAGATCGCGCACACCGGAGTCACCTGGTTCGATGGCATCGACTTCGCGACCGCGGACGACGAGCGGGTGCTGCAGAAGTTCCTGCGCAACTTCCGTGACTCCGTCGAGGTGTCGTGGCGGTGAGCGCCCGACGGGCGTTGCTCAGTGGCTGCGTGATCGCTTCAGTGCTCGGGGTCGAGGCGTCGGCGTCGGCGTGCGCTGCCTGCGGTTGCGGCGACCCCACCCTGACCGTCATGGGCAGTGAGAAGCCCTTCGCTGGGCGTTTCCGTACGGCGCTGTCGGCGTCCTGGCGTCGCGACACCATGGGCTATGCCGGCGAGGACGAGGTCGTGCTCACCGAGCGGCGCCTGGATCTACGCGTGGCTTGGGCACCCACGCCTTGGGCGTTCTTGGAGGCTGGTCTGCCGCTGCTCGACCGAGAGACGCGTGACGTGACTCTCGCCGAAGCGAGGACGACGGGGCAGGGTGACGCCGAGATGCGCGCGAAGCTGTTCGTGTTTCAGGACGATGTGCGCCCCACGCATCTGGTGGCAGTGACCCCTGGGGTGCAGCTGCCGACCGGGCAGCTGCAGCGGGACTCCGATGGCGAGTTGCTGCCAATGGAGGCTCAGCCGACGGCGGGGGCCGTGTCGGCGCTGCTGGGCGCTTCCTACGCGTTCTTCTCGGAACCCTGGAGTTTCTACACCAGCCTGAACGCTTCGCACCCGCTCGGGGAGGTCGAAGGGTTTCGCCTCAGCTCCTCGCTGCGCGGCACGCTAGCCCTGCAGTTCCAGGCGCTGGACTGGCTGGCGCTTCGCGCCGGTCCAGATTTCCGTGTGGATAGTCGGGCGAAAGATAGCGGTGAGACGGACCCTCACAGCGGTGGCTTCATCGCCTTCGCCACGCTCGACGTCGTCGTGAGTCCGATCGAGGATTGGTTGATCGGGGGAGGGGTGAACATCCCGGTGCTCAACGAGCTGAACGGTCGCCACGACGAGTCGCCCATCTGGCGAGCCTCGGTCACTGCGGATTGGTAGCTCGGCTCGGCCCCGGTCTCTCGACACCTGCTACTGATGGGTTGGCGTCGGAGGGCGAGCCTTGAAGTGCCTCGAAGCCCAACTCAACGCTTCGTTGACCTGGTTCCACGAAGCCCAGCTCGCGACGCTCCTCGTGTCCACCCCCGTCTCGCGCCCTGCCTGGTTCGCGTAGATCACGAACAGGAAGCCTTCCACCGCCCGTCGGCTCATCCCCGTGAGCATTTGCACGCTCTCATCGAGCAGCCGTCCCTGCAACTCCATCGGGGTCGGAAGCCAGGTGTGGTGCCGCGGGTGGCCGTCCTCGTCGAAGTCGATGATCTCGTCCGCGGCCCGCAGCATGCAGACCTCGATTGCGAGATCCGGATGCTCCAACGACGCGCGCCGCACGCCGAGCAGCTTTCGAGTTTCCACCCGTAAATGCGGTCGACGGTTTGCGAGCTCGGCGAGCGGGAGGAAGAGTGTGCTCGCGCTGGACGCGTCGAAGAACAGCCGATCCCAGCTTGGGTCGTGAGCCATGCTGCGCAGGTTCTCGCGCAGGCGAAAGCCGAGCTCGAACAGGATCTGCTGTTCGGGATGGGGCAGATCGAAGAGCTTCTCTCGCCCCCCGAGCCAGGTCATCAGTTCGACCCAGGTGTTCTCGACGATGCGTCTAAGTTGAGCTGGATTGAGCGGCATGAGGCTGAGCAGTCCAGACTAACTCAGTTCTCGCGCCGCATCACGATGGCTCGACTGCCCGTCGGGTCGTCGTCGAGCACCCAACGGATGGAGTGCTCGTCATCCAGCTTGAAGTGGACCTTGTCCGTCCCGCCGTTCTGTCGGTTCACCTTCAGCCAGACGTCGTTCTGATGAGCACGAACGACCTCGTAGGCCCCGCTCCTCGGGTCCTCGGCGGGGATGATCACCGTGAGCTGACTGTCCGAGAACTCCATGCTGGTGCCCTTCGCCCAACCCGTTGCGGCAGCGATCTTGTCGTCGTCGAAGTTCTCGACGGCCTGGCCTATCCAGCGTCCTTCGAGCTTGCGATTGATCGGGTGACCACAGGCTGTGCAGAGCAGCAAGGCGGCGATGGTGAGGGGGACCAGCTTCGACATCACTTCGTAATGGTAGGGGATCCACCTACATTGGGCGCAAGTTCCCGACACGGGATTCTTGCGGGATTGCCGCCGAAAGCGCGCTGCTCCCATGCCCTGGCGTGGTCCTCCCTGCGCCGCCGGGGCACGCACCGCACGGGTGGTCAGTGTCGCCCGCAGCGCTTGGGGCGGGCTTCGCAGGCGACGCCGGAGACAGGGCTAGTGGCGCTGACCCAGCGTGACGCGGCGTGCCGCCTCGCGAGCGCTCCCTGGCTTCACCTGGACGCCAGCCATCCGCGCCCGAACACAGCTCTCGACGGCGGGTGAGAGCGGCGGCTCGAAGGAGAGCCAGTCCAGCTTGCCTTCGGCGGTCACGGCGAGCTTGAGCTGAGTCGACGCGCTGACTCGCACCCCGCCGACTTCCGGTGTCTCCTTCACGAAGCAGGTCTGCGAAGCTGCGCTCAGCTGTTCGAGCGCGCCGTCCAGGCTCAGGTCGCTCGTCGGGCGCGGCCCAACGGGCCGACTGGTGGGCTCGATGGGGCCAACCACTGGCTCAGCAGCGACCGTCGGCGCGTCGACGTTGCCCTCCAGATTCGCGCCGCGCTTGGCGCCATCCAAGCTGAATTCCCCAGCGGCCGGCGCTCTGAGTACCCAGCCGTCGGTGTCCCCGGGCTCGCCGGCGAGCCCCACGACGACCGTGCCGTGAGCAACATCGACCTTCGCGTGCTGTTCCTGGAGATCCACCCGGAACTGGGTCCCGCGAACTGCGATGCGGGTCTCGCCTGCCTGGATCGCGAAGCTCTCCGGTAGGTGTCGGGGTACGACGCTGGCGTCGATCACACCTTGCTCCAACCTGACGGTGAGGTAGCGACCCGTCGACACCAGGCGGGCGCGCCCGCCTGGGCCGAGAGTCCAGGTAGCGCGACCTGCGTGCTCGACCACCACGGGCGCGCCCTCGCTCTTGATCAAGCGCCCGACTTCCAGCCGATCGCCGTCCAGGACTTCACCGGCGTTCTGCGCCGTAGTCGTGGGGCTGGCCTCTGGTGGTCGCTTCAGCGCGAACAAGCCCGCGACCAGCACGGCCGCAGCGACCGCCAGCGCCGTCCAGATGCGATACCTTGTGGGTGGTCGCCGTGAGTCGTTGGCCGCGTCGTCGGCGTCGAGCGGCAGCACTGGGGCTTCGAAGCGTCCGCTCTCGCACGCGGCGATGCGTGTCATCAGGCGCGCCTCGACGCGCTCCCAGTCGAGATCGAGCGGCGCGCAGTCCTGCGCCTCACGAACCACGTGATCCAGTGCGTCGAGCGCCGTTCGCTCTTCCGGGCTGAGGTCCAGCTCGTTCATCGGGTCCTGCGCCATGCGCTCGTCGTCCGGCTTCGCCATCACTCGTCTCCCGCTGGCTCGCCGCGGGAACGCTTGCTGCGTTCGAATCCGCTGGCCAGTGCCGCGAGGCAGGGCTCGCCGAGCAACAGCTCAGCCAGCTCCTTGCGCGCGTAGAAAAGTCGAGTTCGCACCGTGAGTACCGGTGCATCCACGATCTCGGAGATCTCCTGGGGGCTGACCCCTTCGAGCTCGTGGAGCACGAATACCTGGCGCTTCTTCTCGCTGAGGTTCTCAAGCAATGAGTAGAAAGCGCGTACCCGCTGGTTGCGGGCCGCTTGCGCATCGGGGAGCGGCGCGTGGTCCTCCGCTGGTGCCGCCTGCGCCTCGTCGGTGTATTTCGGGCGACTCTTGAGCGCGCGGCGGTTCATCAAGACCACGTTGACGGTGATTCGGTAGAGCCAAGTGGAGAAGCGAGCTTCCGAGCGGAAGTCGTTGATGCTGCGGTGAACCTGCAAGAACACGTCTTGCACCAGATCCTCCACTTCGTTCTTCTGTGGACCGATCATGCGCTGGATGAGTCGCGCCACATCCCCCCGGTGGCGGGTGAACAGCGCGGTGAACGCTGCCTGGTCGCCGCGTTGAACACGGGCCACCAGTGCTGCGCTCTCGTCCGTCGACGAAGCCTGCTGGCTCATTCGCCCCCTGCTCCTCGCTGGACTACTCGGCGCACTCCCCCGATCTTTCAGGGGATTCGAGGCTTTGGGCCAGCCCGAAGTTGGGTTGTGTGCGTCGGCGACCAGAAACACGTCCTCGGTCAGATGCGCGACGTGCCTCGAGGTTCATCTCGTCGCTGCCTCGGACTCGGGTTCTCGCCACAAACGCGAACAGGCACGACGCCGTGCGGCGTACGTGCCTGGGAGCTGTGCGTCTTCGAGATCAGAACAGGGCGCGCAGGTCGACCGGGTCCTGCTTGCGCTGCTCGAGCACACGGTTCACTGCGCGCAGCAGGCGGGTCTTCGCCGGACCGGAGATGGTCTTGCCCTGACTCGCGCTCTCCAGCAGCCGAGGTGTCACCGGGCGCCCCGAGCGCCGCTTCGGCGCGTCGCTCTTCTCGCCCTCGTCGTCCGAGTCCGAGCCCTTCTTCTTCCTCGCTGCGAGACGCACCGCGCGATCCTCCGGGCGGAGCTTCTCGATCTGCTTGCTGGAGCTGATGAGGCGGCGGGGGTCGATCTTCTTCTCTTGCAGAAACTCAGCGAACTTGGTGGCCATGACGTGCTCCACGCTTTGCCGCGAGCGGGACGCTCGACGGGGATGTTTGGGTTTCGCGTCTCCAACGACGCGAGTCCTGGTCAGCGCGCACTGAACGGATGCCGGCCATGCCGGACCCTCCAGGGGGGCGGCACCATAGCAGCGCTGCTGGGCTCGTCCAGGGGGAAACGGGAGGTGGCCAGTGCAGCGAGAGGCTTTGATTTGGCGATGGCCCGCGCAACCATGCGCCATGACCGAAGCGACGACCATCGACGCCGAGCTCGCGGCTGCAAGCGCCGCGGTACACCGCCACGCCCAGGAGACGCCGCGCGTCGGCCTGGTGCTGGGCTCCGGCCTGGGTGCTTTTGGAGACGAGCTCGAGCAGCTCGTGAAGGTTTCCTATGACTCGATCCCTCACATGGCCCAGTCCACGGTGGTGGGACACGCTGGCAACCTCTGCCTTGGACGCGTGGGTGAGGTGCCTGTCGCGTGCCTGCAAGGACGCGTGCACTGCTACGAAGGGCACGCGCTCGAGCGAGTCGTGTTCGGAGTGCGGCTCCTCGCCGAGCTGGGTTGCCGTGCGGTACTGTTGACCAACGCCGCGGGGGGCATCGCCGAGGGCCTCAGCCCGGGCGACCTGATGCTGATCGTGGACCACATCAACCTGATGGGACGCAACCCGCTGGTCGGTCCCAACCAGGAACCGTACCCACGCTTTCCGGACATGAGTCGGGCCTACGACGTGGAGCTCTGCCATTCGGCGCGGCAAGCCGCTTCCATCGCTGGCGTCGAGCTCCGTGAGGGAGTGTACGCCGGCGTGCTCGGGCCGAGCTATGAGACTCCCGCCGAGATACGCATGCTACGCACGCTCGGCGCGGACGCGGTCGGGATGAGCACCGTGCCGGAAGTGATCGCCTTGCGCCATCGCGGCGTCCGAGTCGGAGCCCTGAGCTGTATCACCAACCTGGCCGCGGGACTCGGCGGCGAGCTGTCTCACGACGAGGTGAAGGAGGTTGCTGACCGGGTCAAAGGCTCCTTCACTCGGGTGCTGCGCCAGTGGGTGCTGGCCGCGGGAGCCGGGGTGAGTTCGCAGGTGGAGGGCTAGTGGCCCGACCGCCGGGCAAGCGTGCCGAGTCCAGTCAGCCAGAGCAGGCCAGGTCGAAGTCTCGAGATCCCAACGCCGTGTTGTTCCGTGGGGCTACGGTCGTCACGTGTGACGCCCAGGACCAGGTGCTGCGAGCCGATGTACTGGTGGAGCACGGGCGGATCTCGAGGGTGGGGAGAGTGCGACCGACTCACCCCGTGGAGGTCATCGATGCTCGCGACCGACTGCTGCTGCCAGGGCTAGTCATGGCTCACGTGCACCTCTGCCAGGTGCTGCTCAGGGGCATGGCGGACGATCTGCCCCTCCTCGACTGGCTGGCGAAGCGGATCTGGCCGCTGGAGGCGGCGCATAGCGAGCGCAGCATGCGAGCCAGCGCCGAGCTCGGGTTGGCCGAGATGCTGACAGCGGGAGTGACGACCATCCTGGACCTGGGCACCGTTCACCATCACGACGTGGTCTTCGACGCCTGCGTCAGGTCGGGAATGCGCACCTTCGGCGGGAAATCCCTGATGGACCAGGGCTCCCAGGTGCCTGCCAGGCTCAAGGAGACTACCGCGCAGTCGCTGCGGGACGCGGAACGCCTGGCTGATACCTGGGAGAAGCACGATTCCGGGAGGATTCGCTATGCGTGGATACCGCGCTTCATTCTCTCGTGTTCGGAGGCGCAGATCCGCGGTGCGATCCAGAGAGCCCACGACCGTGGTGCGCTCTTCCACACCCACGCCGCCGAGCATCCGGGAGAGAAGCGCGCCGTTCGCGAAGCCGTGGGCGGCGACGACGTGGACGTCTTGCGGCGCTGGGGCATGCGCGGGCCACGCGCCTCCATCGCCCATGGCGTGCAGCTCACCTCGCGCCAGATGCGCCAGCTGGCGAAGGACCAAGTCGGCGTGGTTCACTGTCCCAGCGCGAACCTCAAGCTTGGCAGCGGGATCGCCCGGGTGCACGAGCTGCGTCGAGCCGGGGTCACGGTTGCTGTCGGTGCGGACGGTGCCCCCTGCAACAACAACCTCGACCCCTGGCGCGAGATGCGGCTCGCCGCTCAGCTCTCGAGTCCCATCGCAGGCCCAGGCGCCCTGCCCGCTCGCGCTGCTTTGCGTATGCTCACCATCGACGCGGCTCGCCTGCTGGGCGTCGACACCGAGCAGGGAAGCATCGAGGTCGGCAAGCGCGCCGATCTGATCGTCGTGCGCCGAGACGAACTGCACACCTTGCCCGCGCTCGATCCGATCGGAACGCTCGTCTACGCCAGCCAGGCTCGCGACGTGGAGCAGGTGCTGGTCGGCGGTCAGTGGGCCGTGAGGGACGGCCGGCTGCTCACGCTGGACGTCGCCGAAGTGCGCGCGAAGGCGAAGAGCGAGGCTCCGCGGCTGATGCGCCGCGCAGGGCTGCGCTGAGCATCTCGCGGAGCAGACGGGCGCCCCCTCACCCCCAAACCCCGTGCGGCTCGAGTGGGCTGCTCGCCGGGCTCGCCTGAGGGCTCACGAGCGGCTAGCGTTGGCGTTGGATGCGCATCGATCGCGAACGGTTCCTGTGGCTGACGGCGGCACTCTCGGGGTGCCATGGCGGTGGGGCGGTCGGGGAGCCCACCAACATCGTGATCGCCGCGCCGACGCCCGCCAAGAAGCACCCGCGCGACGAGACGGATCTGCCGGAGGCCTCGGGGAACTCCCTGGCGTCGCGCTGCTCCAAGCTGCGCGCGTCTCAGCCGAGCGACGATGGCGAAGTGGCGCCCTACGGCGTCCGCTCGTGTCAGCTGGTGGGAGAGCTGTGTGAGCACATGGCCGAGGAACTGCTACCCGGCGTCGCCGAGCGGGGTATCAGCTGTCTGGAAGACATGGACCCCGCGTGTGACGCCTGCTCGATGGCGAACTGCACCACTTCCGCGCTGGAGAGCCTCGAGCCGGGGGAGGTGCGTGAGTGTGACGACATCGGGCCTACCTCCGAGGGCTACACCGACCAGTACCTCGTGGATACGTGCAAGCGCTATGCATCGGGAATGAACACCAAGGGGCGTCAGCGCTTCGCGTCGTGCCTGGCGGAGAACCGCTACATGGGCGTGCGCTTCTGTCTCTGGGAGCGCACGGACAACCCCTGCTACAGTGGTGGATACCCGTCCTACGAATAGGCGTTGCCGTGCGGTACGAATCGATCGCCGGACACCTCAGCCTCGTCGCTCCTCTGGGCGCCCCATCGTCGGCACCAGCGCGATCGCGCTGATCACGGCGAGCACGACGAACACCCAGAACAGCTTCTGCCAGCCGTAGTGCTCGCTGACCGTCGCGGTCACGTAGCCCTGGGCCACGGCGCCGATCGACCCGAGACCGTTCACGAAGCCGGTCGCCGTGGCGGCTGCGTGGGGTCCCCCAGCGTCCTGCGCGGCGGCGCCGCTGAGCAACGAGTCGGGGCCGTAGAGCATGGCGCCCACCAGCGCCAGGACCGCGACGTTGGCGCCCACGCTGGTGGTGCCGAGGCCGGCGTAGGCGACGAGCGCCCCGGCCAAGCCGAGCAGCGAGACTGCGCTCAAGGCGGCGCGGCTCAAGCGGATGCGATCACTCAGTAGACCGATCACGATCACGCCGCCGATGCCGCCAGCTTCGAACGCGCTGGCGACGTCGCTCGCGGTGAGCGCGTCGTAGCTGAGCTTCTTCGAGAGGTAGTAGGGCAGCCAGAACAGCAGGCTGTAGCGGATCAGCTTGATGCAGAAGTACGCGCCGCCGTAGCACCACACGGTGCGCGAGCCGAGCAAGGCCCTACGCGCCGCCTTGCGGGTCTCCTCCAGACGCTCCTGGGACCCTGCGCCGGGTTCGCCGTTGGGCTTCGAGGTGAGCCGCGCGCCTGGTCCCGGCCGCACGAAGACCAGCACCAGCGCGGCCACGAGCACCAGCCAGAGCGCAGGCCCATGGAAGGCTGCCCTCCAGCCATACGCGCCGAGCAAGCGGCTGGCCATGAAGTTCGCGGCGATGCTCCCCACCATGTAGCAGGTCGCCCAGAACGCCATCACCGTGCCGCGGGTCCTCGGCTCCGTCCACTCCGCCATGGCGCGGTTGTTGCCTGGCCAGCCGCTCGACTGCGCCAAGCCGTTGATCGTGAAGAAGACCCCGAAAAGTATCCCGGCGGAAACTGACCCGAAGAGCGCGACGCAGGCAGCCGAGAGCAGCATGCCGAGGCCGACCAGGCGGCGTGCACCGAGCCGGTCACCGAGCAAGCCGTTGACGAACTGGCCGAGAGCATAAGCGCTGAGGTACGCCGTCTCGATGCTCGCGAAGAGATACGTCGACACGCCGAGCTGGTCGTGCATCGTCTTCTTCGCGACGCTGAGCCCTTTGCGGCCGACGTAGTAACTCGCGTAGGACAGCCAGGTGATGCCCCAGACCACGAAGCGGTAGCGCGTGCTGAAGCTCGCGTTGGCGAGGGCCTTGGTGGGCTTCGTCTGCGTGCCCGCGGGCGCGTCGACGTCGCTGGATTCGGACTCAGCCGAGTCGGTCATGGAGCGCTAACCTCTGGCTCTGACCCTACGCGCTGGGCAGACGACGTTGGGGCAACGATTCAGTGACACTCATAGCAAGAGAGCTGGGGTCGAGGCTAGCGAACGCCGATCAGTCATGGCAGAGGACGACGATGCGCCTCGTGAGCCTGACCTGCTCCAACACCGAGATCGTGCACAGCCTCGGCTACGCGGCGCAGCTCGTCGGTGTGGATGACCACAGCGACTACCCCGCGGATGTCGTGGCGAAGCTTCCGCGCGTGGGTCCGGATCTCTCGGTGGACCCAGAGAAGGTGGCGGCGCTCGAGCCGGATCTGGTGCTGGCCTCGCTGACTGTCCCTGGACACGAGAAGGTGGTCGCGAGCCTGGAGGCCAGGGGGCTACCGCTGCTGGTCACGGAGCCGATCAGCGTCGAAGACGTCTACGCTGACGTGCGGCTGGTCGCCGAACGGCTCCTGGAATTTCCTGAGGGAATTGGTGCGCTGGAGCGAGCCGAGCGCGTGATAGCCGACATGCGCCGTGAACTCACGCCTGCCTCGGGCGCCGAGCCGCGCCCCCAGATCCTGGTGGAGTGGTGGCCCCGGCCCGTGATAGTGCCCGGGCGAGACAGCTGGGTGAACCAGTTGCTCGAGGTGGCAGGGGCGCAGAACCCGTTCGCGGGGCGAGCCGTCAAGAGCACGCCCATCGAGCACGAGGAGGCCCTGGCGAAACCCCCCGACGCGGTCGTCATCGCCTGGTGCGGCGTCCACGTCGACAAGTACCGTCCGAGCAAGGTCTACGAGCGAGCGGCGTGGCGCGATGTCCCCGCGCTGAAGGAGCGCCGCGTCTATCGTGTGCCAGAAGCCTACCTCGGTCGCCCGTCGCCCCGCTTGGTCGACGGAGCGCGTGCCTTTCGTAGCATCACCCGCGACGTGCTCGAGGGTCGCTCGGCGCCGCCGGATGCATTACCGCGCGGTATTACCTTGGGAGACGTCTAGCGAATCTCGCCTCCAGCCGATTCAGCGGAGGATCGGGCAGCTAGAACGCTAGGGGCCGCCCTCGATCGCGGCCGGCGGATCCGTCAAGCCTTCGCGCATGAACCGCAGGAGCAAGCGCTTCTCCTCGACGCTGAGCTCGAGCCTGCGCACGTCGGGGTCCTGGTTCTCCAGGTCGATGCCCAGGCCTCGAGCGCCCCCCTGGTCGTAGAAGTCCACGACCTGCTCCAGCGTCTGGAACGCGCCGTTGTGGAAGTACGGAGCGCTGAGCGCGATGTCACGCAGGCTCGGGGTCTTGAATACGTGACGATCGTTCTCGGAGCGCGTCACCTCGAAGCGCCCCAGGTCCGGATCGAGACGCTTGGAGTGAGGGTGCTCAGGCACTCCAATCGCAACGAAGACGCTGATCGCGAAGTCGTTGGGGCGAGTGCCAGCGAACAGTGGCGGCACGTGACAGCGCGCGCAGCGGGCTTTGCCTGCGAACAGGTCGAGGCCGTCCGACAGATCCTTGGACAGCGCCGGACCTCCTCTGGCGAAGCGGTCGAGTGGAGACTCGCCCGGGGCGAGCCGCGCGGACTGGAACGCCGAGAGCGCTGCACCGACGTTCGCCGCGGTGACGCCATCGCCGAACTCCCGGCTGAAGGCGCCAGCGAGTTCGGTGTCCTTGCTCAGGCGCTCCACCAGCTCCTCGGCGCTGATCCCCATTTCCGCGCGAGAATGAATCACTCGCTGGGCCTGACGTTTCGCGGTCAGGAGCCGGCCGTCCCAGAGAAAGGACGCCTGGCTCGCGGTGTAGAGCAGACTCGGGACGTTGCGCAGGACCGGCACGCCAGGGTCCAGGGAGACGGCGCGCGGCTTGCCATCTGCATAGCCGCGTGACGGCTGGTGGCACGTCGCGCACGAGCGGGTGCCGTCCTTGGAGAGCCGCCTGTCGAAGAACAGCCTCTTGCCCAGTTCCACGCGGGATTCGGGGGGGAGGGAACGCGGCGCTGGCAGGCTGAGCACGGACACGGCGACGTCGGTCCTCTCCCCCACCTGCACGCGCTCCGCGTAGGCCGCCGCACGCATCGGTTCGAAGGGCCAGTCCAGAGTCAGATCGGTCGCGCTGCCGTTCGCCAAGCGCAGCAAGCGGCGCACCTCCAGGCCGAGGTCACCCGTCTGACGCACGATCGCAGCCCGCCCGCTGAGCGGAGGAGCTGCGATCAGCGCTGCGTCATCGCCGGCGGCAATTCGCTGCGCGAGCGCGTCGAGCGCGTCGTTCAGGCGCTTGCGCTCGGCGGCCTTCACCTCGAGCAGCGCGGCGCCCTCACGGATGCCGCGCAGCAGGCCTCGAGAATCCGCGCGGATGCCAGCGTCGAGGAGGGACGTCTCCGCGGTCGACTCGAGGAGCACTCCTCCCAGCTCCAGCGCCATGTGGGAGAGGCGTCGGGAGCTCTTGATCGGAGACTCGGGGAACGTCTTCAGCTGGTGCTCTATCAGGCGCAGCGCCGAGCGGATCTGGAAGACATGCTTCGAGGCGCCGTCACAGCGGCCGCTCTCCAGGGCCGCGTCGAGCGCCCCGAGTCGCCCGCCGCCCTCGATGCTGGGGCGCTCCGGGCCGAGCAGCACCTCTGCCGCCTCGCGCTCGGCGATGCGCCACCAGGCCTTCCCGGCGAAGACCGCGGAGCGGAGCCGTAGGTAGGCCGGGCTGACCTGGCAGCTGCGTCCGATGTCGAGGCCATCCAGGGCGCGGAGCGCCTCCAGGGCGTAGCCGCGTGAGAGCGCGTTGAAGGGTCGGGGTGGCACCTGCGCAGGCGTCGCGGAGGCCGACGCGCTGGGCTCGCTGCCTGACTTCGACTCGCGCTCGCAGCTCGCGGTACCCATCAGAGCCAGTGCCGCGAGGAGATGAAAGGCGCTGCTCGCTACTCGTTCCAGATGCTCTCGCACTTTGCCAGACGCTCTTGGTTGATCGCCACGTCGGGCACCTCGAGGCTCGAGCGCTCCGGCGGTGCGTCGAAGTCGAACAGATCGAAGGGCGCCTCCGCGTTGGCGTCGCGATTCGTGAGCGCGGGGATGGTGAAGCGCGCCTGGATGAAGCGCAGGATCGAGGTGTGATCGTACACGTTGTGGCTCACGTAGCCTTGCTTCGCGAACGGCGACACCACGAAGAAGGGGACTCGTACCCCATACATGTCGAAGGCTTCGTCATCGGCGAGCGAGTCCCGCCGATCGTCGGGAGCGCAGGCCTTCGGCGGGGGCACGTGGTCGTACAGGCCACCGTGCTCGTCGTAGGTGATGAACAGCGCGGAGCGCTCCCAGTTGGGGCTCTTGACCAGCGCGCGCACGACTCCGGCCATCCAGTTCTGGCCGATGTCGACTTGAGCCGGCGGGTGCTCGTCGATGCCCTCCCAGCTCCGCACGTCGGGCCCTGGATCGACGATCGCTACCTGGGGCAGCGTGCCCGCCTCGGCGTCGGCGTAGTAGTCGTCCATGGAGTGGAAGCGGCCCTCGCCCTGGTACTTGAAGTACTCGTCGAGCAGCATCGCCATGCTGGGTGTGTTCTGGTGATAGAACTTCCAGTCGAGCTGACGCTCGTTCAGGTACGTGAAGATCGTCTTGTCCACTTCCTGAGGGAAATCGTTGCCCTTCTCGCCGAAGCTCGTGGCGGCCCACAGGTACTCACGATTGGGCCAGGTGGCCCCCGGAACGGAGCAGAAGTAGCGGTCTCCGATGGAGAAGTTCTTGGCCATCCAGTAGACGAGCGGCACGTCCTCTTCGGTGTTGTAGGTGAGCGCTCGCTTGCCTTCGATGAACTCCAGGCTGGCGTTCATGGGGGTCTCGTGATTGCCGCTGGCCTCGGTAACGAAGCCATCCATCTTGCCGCCGTTGATCTGCCGATGGACGGACGCCCAGCTGTGAGGTGTATCCGCGAAGCAATAGGCGGTGTCCGGCGTGGGCGTGACCTGAGACCCTTCCTCGTCGGGATTGGTGTACGTTTCGGGCGCGACGTCTGCGTCGATGCCGATGCTGCGGATCCCCTGCAGGTAGTGATCGAAGGAGCGGTTCTCGGACATGATCACCAGGATGTGATCGATGGGGATGTCCTTACCCATCGGCGTGCCGGCGGCGTGGGTCTCCTTGGGCAGCGCTCCTGCCTGGTACTGACAGGAGGTTCGCCCCGTCGCCGCGGCCTCCGAGGTCGGCGCCGTTACCTCACGGTTCCATTCTTCTGGACCGGGAAGCGTTTCCGCTCCTGCGCTTCCGCCGGAGGCCGTTCCGCCGCTCCCGCTGCCTCCGCTGCCCAGCTGCTCCTGAGAGCTGCTGTCCTCGGAGCTACAGGCAGCGAGCACCAGCAAGCCGCCCAGCGCCGACAGAGCGCCCAGGGAAGCGCGGCGCAGGGCGCGGTGCGAAGAGTGAGCGGAGTGTTTCATGGCGGGAGTCTCCTCGAAGTCGGAGCGGGTCGCAATCGAATCATGACCCATGGGTCATGGTTTTCGTGAGCGCAGAGACGCTGCCCTGCGAGCCGCGATAGTCTAGCCCTGAGCCGAACCGCTGTCCGGAAGACAGCGCGGACAGTCTCCAGGCGCGGTGTGACGTTTCCTCGTGCGGCGTGTGACGAACGCGGATCCGAGCGCGCCCATCGCCTTCGCCCATCGCGATTGGCGCGCTCCGCGCAAGGAGCAGCGCTCAGTCGAAGGCTCGTTGCTCGGCTTCTTCGATGCGCTCGAGGGCGGCGGCCAGGGCGTCCTTGGCGGACTCGAGGGAACTCTGATCGTCCTGCCACTTCTGGCGCGCCTTCGCGTACTTGCCTTGTTCGCTGCTCAGGGCGCTGCGGGTGCTCGCCAGGTCGCCTTGCGTCGACGCGAGCTCGGCTTCCAGCGCCGTGATGCGCTGGTCCTTCTCGGCGCCGGCCGCCTGGCTCTCGGCCAGCTCTTGCTTGGTCGCCGCCAGCTCTGCTTCCAGGGTGGCGATGCGCCCGTCCTTCTGTTCACCGGCCTCTCGAGCCGCCGCCAGCTCACCTTGCGTTTCCTCGAGGTTTGCCTTGAGCTCGCCGATCGTCTGATCCCGTTCGGCGATGGTTTGGTTCGCCGCGTCGCGCTCCTCGGTGCGCGTCGCCAGCTCGCTCTGCAACTCGGCGATGGCGGCGTCACGAGCCTCGATGGTCTGGTTCGCCGCGTCGCGCTCTTCCGTGCGCGAGTGCAGATCCGCGGTCAGACCGGCGATGGTGGCGTCGCGAGCCTCGATGGTCTGGTTGGCGTCGTCCCGTTCCTGGGTGCGGGTGGCCAGGTCGCCTCGCAGGTCGACGATGGTGGCGTCACGGCTCTCGATGGTCTGGTTCGCGGCGTCGCGCTCTTCGGTG
>JAGQIY010000516.1 GCA_020430865.1 Myxococcales bacterium | reverse complement strand
TCGATCAGGACCTGGGGCTCGCCGGTCTTCGGGGGGTGAGGCGCGGCGGTCTCCGCCTTGACCGACGCGCCGGCGCTCGAGCTCGCCACGGGAGTCGGCGGCGCCTCCGGCTCCGTCGTCGCGCCACCACAAGCCACCGTCAGCCCTAAACCGACTCCCAACACCGTCCAACGTGCCAGCTGCTTCATCGCGACCTCGACTGTAACAAACCGCCGAGGCCACGCAGCTCTTTGGTGGGAGCCGAAGCCGCCTCGACCTGCGCCGGGTCAGGGGCCGCCAGAGAGGGTCACGTACAGCACGGGCACCAGCGCACCGAGGAGGGCAATCACCGCACCTCTCCCCACCAAACCCTTGCGCCCGGGGATCATGAACAGGCCGCTGATGGCCAGGTAGAGTAGGAACACGGCGTAGCCGTCGGCGATGTAGCTCCAGGCCTTCTTGCCCCGGTTGAGGTGGAGCCAGTTGGCCAGGCGCAGGAAGAAGCGCGGCTTCTGTCCCTGCTCGAGGATGGATCCCGTCTTCTGATTCAGCTGCAAGGTGCGCCCGCTCGGCAGGGCGATCTCCAGCTCGTCGTCGGTGACGCGATAGACGTCGTTCGGCTTCTCGTCGAGCTTCAGCTTCTCGGCGACGATCTTGCCGATGGCTTCCTCGTCCTGGGTCTCGATGGGTCCGATCTCGTGGCGCTGCTCGATCTGGGTGAAGTTCGGATCCCAGTCCGCGATGTGGTTCACCGCCAGGCCGCTCAGCGCGTAGATCACCGTGAGGCCGACGGCGAAGTAGCCGATGTCACGGTGGATCGCGCGGACCCAGGGACGCCATTTGAAGCGCTTCTTCGACTTGGGCTGCGCTGGTTGCTGTTTCGCCGAAGGCTCACCCTCCGGACTATCGGTCTCGCTCACGCTTCACCGTCCATTTTCTCACGCTCATCCTGCCGCAGACCCACCGTTAGTTTCCGCAGGTCAATGTTAGTTCCGCGAGGTATCAGCTGTAGCGCTCTTCGAGCCAGGGGTTACCGCGGTTGTGATAGCCGCGCGTCTCCCAGTACCCGGGGTCGTCGTGCTTCACGAAGCGGATCCCGGTGATCCACTTGCTGCTCTTCCAGAAGTAGAGATCGGGGATCAACCCCCGCGCCGGGGCTCCGTGAGCCTCGGCCAGCGGCTTGCCGTCGAGCTCGTAGGTGACCATGCAGCTCTCCTTGAGCGCCTCACGGAGCGGCACGTTCGCGGTGTAGCCGTGGGCCGCCTCGATGATGGCGTAGCGCGCGCTCTTCTTGAGCCTGGCACGCTCGGCCAGCTCCTTGATACGCACGCCCTTCCAGTTCGCGTCGAGCACGGTCCAGCCGGTCACGCAGTGCACGTCTGCCTTCTGCTCCACCTGGGGCAGCTTCAGCAGACCGCGGAAGTCGATCTCGAAGGGCTTCTCGACCTCGCCGTGGATCTTCAGCCGGAACTTGCTGCGCAGCGGGCTGCCCTCGGCGCCGCCCATGGGCTTGAGCGAGCTGATCACGCGCTGTCCTGGGGGCACTCGAGGTCGCCCATCGTCCCTTGGTTTCGCGTTCGCGGTGGCGATCAGGTCGTCCGCGATCGTCCAGAGCCCGCCGCCGAAGGCCGTGATCACCGTGCCCACGGCAGCGGTCTTGATGAAACGGCGGCGAGCGAGCAGGCGCTCGAGCTCGCTGCCTCGCAGGCGGTCGCTCAGTCGGTCTTGGTCGTCCATGAAATCTCCTCGTCGCGGTTCAGTCTGCTTGCGACTCAGGGTGCTACGCGAGGATCGCGCCCAGGTTTCTTCGACCACCGAGTCGCCACGACAAGTACGAGCCTCCCGGTCACTCGGGATCGGGGCGATTTCGCAGGAAATTCGCGACTTCCTCCAGGCGAGAGAGCACGAACTGCCGCGCGGCGGGCTCGAAGCCGCCTTGCTCCGTCTCGACGTCCGCGAACGCCGCGCGCATTGCTCTCAGCCAGGCGTCTCGCTGACTGGAGTCGATGGCGACCCCGGCGTGGCGCATGCGGAGACGGGGGTGCCCATGCAGGCGCATGTAGTCCTGAGGCCCGCCGAGCCAGCCGATGAAGAACAGACGGAAGCGCTCGCGCACCTGCGGTTGGATCCGCCCCTCGGGCGTCAGAGGATGCAAGCGCGCGAGCGCCGGCTCGTCCGCCTCCATGTGATCGTAGAAGGCCTCGGCGATGCGGCTCACGACATCCGCTCCTCCAAGGAGCTCGAAGGGCGTCGCTTCGGAGCTGGAATCGGGCATGACTGAGCGCTTTATGGCATGCTCGCAGCCCCCATGTGCCGGCTTTTTGGCTTTCGTAGCGTGATCCAGAGTTCCGTCCACCGTTCCCTCCTGGACGCGGACAACGCCCTCGGGGAGCAGAGCAATCAGCACCCGGACGGCTGGGGCGTCGCCTTCTACATCGACGGCTCGCCCCACGTCACCCGGAGCCCGACCACGGCGCTGGGCGACCAGCTGTTCCACCGCCTGAGCGGCGTCGTCTCTTCCGAGACGGTGCTGGCGCACGTGCGCAAGGCCACGCGCGGCCCGAACAACGTGCTCAACTGTCATCCGTTTCAGTTCGGCCGCTGGGTGTTCGCTCACAACGGCGACATCCCGAACCTCGACGCCTGCCGCGGCGAGCTGATGCGTGAGGTGGTTCCGGCGCTGCGGCGCTTCATCCTCGGGGAAACAGACAGCGAGATCGTCTTCTTCATGTTCCTGACCCAGCTCCAGCGCTTCGGACCGCTGAGCCGCCGTCACTCGGTGGAGGACGTGATCGCGGCGCTCTACGCCACGACGGCGCGGGTGCGCGATGTGTGCGACACAGCAGACCAGCGCGCGTTGCTCACCCTGATCCTGACCGACGGCGAGGTGATGGCGGCGACCCAGGGCGGCAAGGAGCTGTTTTTCAGCACCTACAAGTCCAGCTGCTCGGATCGGGAGACCTGCCCGTCGCTCTCCGCGGAGTGCGAGGCCCCGACGGCGACTGGCTTCGTGAACCACTTACTGATCTCCAGCGAGCCGCTCCAGGGCGAGAACATCTGGGAGTCGCTGGCCGAGGACGAGGCAATCGGCGTGGACTTCCGCATGCGCCTGGTGCGCACCTCCCGGGGGCAACGGCGCTTGCCCCTCGCCGCGGTCGCGCCGTGACCGATGCGCCCGCTCATCGCCGTGCCACGGTGCGCCAGGCGCTGGAGCGAGCGCTGCTCGAAGGCCCCTGTAGCTTGCGAGAGCTGTCTCAGCGCGTCGGCGTCTCGGAGAAACAGCTCGGTGAGCACCTCGAGCACCTGGAAAAGAGCCTCAAGGGCCGCGGTGCCCGGCTGCGCAGCCAGCCGGCCCGCTGCCTCCAGTGCGACTTCGCCTTCGAGGGCCGGCGCCGCGCCACGGCGCCGAGTCGCTGCCCACGGTGCAAGAGCGAGCGCATCGAGCCCCCGAGCTTCTGGGTTGCGGACACATGACGCGCGCTTTCGTTGCCGCGCGGTAACTGCGACTCAGTTGGCGTCGTACTGAGCTGGCCCTGTGGAAACGATCGCTAGCCTCAGCGATTGCCCGGCGGAATTTCCGCTATCACGGGATCCGAGGGAGGCGCTCATACCGGGGGTATGGAACAGGCTGAGACACAGTCAGCCTCCACACTTTCGCTATAACTGGAACTCCACGCGCAGGGGGACGCCGGACGACGAAGCGAGCAGCTGGTCGACTGTTATGATTTCAGATACTTAGACCATAGGTAGCCGGATGTAGTTGCATTCCTACATCTGCGCTGGCATGCCGCTCCACTCTCCGGGCGGGAGATGGACTCTCGCCCCAATTCTGCTCGCAGCGGAACGGGCCTGGGCTTGGGTCACCGCGGCGAACGAGGTGAAGCAAATGATTCGAAAGATTGGCTTGGGATTGGTTGCGCTGATGTTGGCCGCGGGTTGCTCCGGCTCCGATGGTTCCAATGGCAAGGACGGCGCGCAGGGCGAGAAGGGCGATAACGGCCAGGACGGCCAGGACGGCACTGGCTTCGACACCACTGCCAGCGTGAGCGGCGTGTTCCCCGGCTTCGCGCTGCTCGGCGCGTCCATCGAGGTGACCCTCAGCGGATTCGCGACCAGCTGGGACGAGACCACCAGCGTGAGCTTCGGCGACGGCGTCACGGTGAGCGACGTGCGCGTCGCCAGCCCCACGGCGCTGATCGTGACCGTCGAGGTTGCCGGGACTGCGAGCATGGGTCTGCGTGATGTCACCGTCACCACAGGTGATGAGGCACTCACCTACGCTCAAGGGTTCAACCTGGGCTCCCCGATCGCGGTCGTAGTCAACGGCGACATGCTCCAGGGCAGCGTCGTGAACGCCACCATCAAGAACATGGACCCGAGCCGCCCGTTCGATGACACCAGTGTCCCGTCGGGTTTGTTCAGCGTCCGCTACACCAACCTGGAGCTGAACGCTCCGGCAGGCGTGAGCGTGTTCTCTCTGGACAGTGTCACGCCAACTTCTGCCGAGGTGACCTTGTTCGTTGACGGTGACGCAGCCACGGGTGTGGGCGCCCTCGAGGTGCTGAGCGGGCCCGACGGCGAACAAGACAGCTTCCCCCACCCCGAAGCGTTCGAAATCAAAGCAAACACGCCGGAGGCCCTCACCCTGAACGACACCACGGACATCACGGTGTCGGCGAACGGCGAGAGCCACTACCTGGTGGCCGACATCCCCGCTGGAGTGAAGATCGTCGAGATGAACGCCGTCTCGGGTACCGCTGATCCTTTCCTCGTCGGCCTGGGCGCGGCGCCCCACCTCGACACCTATATCGGTCTCGATCCCTTCGTGGTGGGCGTCTCCGACGCGGCAAACAAGTGGTACTCGGTGCTGTGGTCCCCTTACGGCGACGTGGACTACACGGCCAGCGTAACCGTGAACACCATCGACGCTACCGCCATTGCCGAGGGCGCGAGCAACGACGGCAAGAGCTCCGCCGTCGCGCTCGCCCTGCCGGGCGTCGTCCAGGGCGCCGAGCTCGCCGACGACCTCGACGAGGACTGGTTCTCGATCACCGTTTCAGCGAGCGATGTAGGCAAGAGCATCTACGTTGGCACGACCAACGGCGATCCGCTCACCGACACCTACATCACCGTCTATGACCCGAGCGATGCGGTCTTCGACGAGGTGGAAGACAGCGGGTTCCACGAACAACTCGTCACCGGCGCCATCGTGGACGCTGGCACGTACTACATCGCGATCAGCGCCTCGAGCTTCGGCCTCATCGCGGGCAACACCAAGTATGACGCATACGCCTACCTGAAGTAGCCTCCACGGCGTGAAGCCCGACGAACGCTACGCTTTCATCCCCTACCGCACCGAGCCTCTCGACGAGGCGACGCTCCTCGAACGAGGCAGGTCATTCTACGCGGAAATGGATGAAAGGCGTAGCGTTCGCCATTTCAGCGACCGGAAAGTCCCCAGGGAGGCCATCGAGTGGGCGATTCGCACGGCTTCGACGGCGCCTTCGGGCGCTCACCGCCAGCCCTGGCACTTCGTCGCCATCAGCGACGCGAACACCAAGCGCCTGATCCGGGAAGCGGCCGAGAAGGAAGAATACGCGAGCTACGAAGGCGGTCGCATGCCCGAGGCCTGGCTCGAGGCGTTGCGACCCCTCGGCACCAGCTGGGAGAAGCCGTATCTCGAGACGGTGCCGTGGATCGTCGTGCTCTTCGAAGAGCTGTATGGCCTCGAGGCGGACGGCTCTCGGCGCAAGAACTAC
>JAGQIY010000515.1 GCA_020430865.1 Myxococcales bacterium | reverse complement strand
ATGGCGATGCAGCGCGCGGTGATTCCGTAAGGATCGAACCCGGTGACGAGCACGCTGCGCTCGCTGCCGCTCTTGCCGTTGACGCTGCCCTGGGCCAGCACCTTGAACGCTTGCTGGCGGCGCTGGTCCGCGCTCGGGCCCTCGCTGCCCTGATCGATGCGCGCCTCGACGTCTTCGAGCCAGCCGCGCTCGTAGGCTCTCTTGTAAGCACCCTTGAGCGACCAGGCGGCCATCAGCGGCGCCGCCAGGCGGCTCGGTACGACGAGGTTCGTGCTGACGTTCTTCAGCTGAGGATGCAGCTTCACCAGGTGAATCGCTTCGCCTCCCGGAAACGGCACCGCGTACTCGACGCTGCCGTCGTCGGGAAAGCAGACGCGGCGTGGTAGTGGAGACACGCCGCGCGGCACCAGCACGCCTCGTTTACGCTCGTAGCCGGCCTCGGCCAGGGCACCCAGCGCGCTCTTCAGAGTGCCGCGGCTGGCTCCGATGTTCCTCACCCCCTGAACCCGATTGAAGACGTGAAGCGTATCGAGCTCGGGATATATTTCCGCGAGGAGCGAAGCGGCGCAGCTGCCCAGGGCGAACTCGAAGGCGTGGGCGTTCACCACCGCGACCTTCGCCAGCACGGCGGCGCCATGGTAGCGCTCGACGACGCGCATCATGTAGGCCTGCTCGCCGGTGGTGTCGAGGAAGTGGGCCTTGGCGTGCAGTGCGGCGCTGACCACCGGCTCTCCGAAACGCGCGAAGGGTCCGGCGCAGCTCACGACGACATGAGCCCCGCGCACCAGCTCCCGCAGGCTCTGGCTGTCCGTCGCGTCGGCGACGCGATGCTTGAAGCCCGTTTCCGCGCTGAGCTGCTGCAGCGCCGACCGACTGCGACCGCCGAGCACCACGTCCTTCACGCCGAGCTCCCGCAGCGCCTCGACGCACAAGCGCCCGGTGAAACCCGTGGCTCCGAAGACGACGATCATCGTGGGGCGAGAGTCTGCGGGCAGGGGCAGCTCGAGCGCAAGCGTCGCGATGACGCCGCGCGCCGCGGCTCAGCCGAGCAGCGCGTAGCAGCACAGCGTCACGATGACGACGCCCGCGAGGTTCAGTCCGAAGCCCTCCCGCGCCATGCGCGAGGCCTTCACCTGGCCCGTGCCGAACACGATGGCGTTGGGCGCGGTGGCTACCGGCAGCATGAATGCGCAGCTCGCGCTGAGCGCCGCGGGGATCATCAGCAGCTTGGGGTCGAGCCCAGCGGCGATGGCCGCGGCGCCGAGCACTGGCATCAACAGCGTCGCGGTCGCCGTGTTGCTCGTCACCTCGGTGAGGAAGGTCACGGCGAGGCAGAGTCCGGCGATGGTCAAGATCAACGGAGCGCCCGCGAGCCCACTCAGCGCGCCGCCCAGAGCCTGGCTGAGCCCTGACTTCTCGAAGGCGCTGGCGATGGCGATGCCACCGCCAAACAGGATGAGCAATCCCCATGGGATCTTGTTCGCGGTGGGCCAGTCGAGCAGCTGACCGCCTTCGCCGTCGGGGCAGACGAACATCACCACGCACATGAACAGCGCGATGGTCGCGTCGCCGATCCCCTTCTGGCCGATCAAGCCGGCCCAGCCGCCTCCTGGCTCGGTGCGAGTGATCCAGAGCAGCGCGGTGATGGCGAAGACGATCAGGACTCGTGTCTCCGGCTTGCGCCAGCTCCCGAGCTTCTGGATCGTGACGGTTCCCGTTTCCCCGAGGTTACGGGTGAGCAGGAGCCAGGCGGCCGGGATCAGCAGCAGGGCGACCGGCACGCCGATCTTCATCCAGTCGACGAAGCTCACCTCGGTGCCGGTGAGCTCCTTGTAGACACCCATGAAGATCACGTTGGGCGGCGTCCCCACCGGTGTACCGAGCCCACCGATGCTCGATGAGTAGCCGATGCCGAGGAGCAGCGGCACCCCGAGGCGCTCGCTCTCGTCGCGTTCGATGACCGCCAGGGCGACCGGCAACATCATCAGCGTCGTGGCGGTGTTGGAGATCCACATGCTGGTGAGCCCGGTCGCCAGCATGAAGCCCAGCACCAGGCGTCGACCCCGCCCGCCAACCAGGCGCACCATGCCGAGAGCTACTCGCCGATGAGCGCCGCTCTTCTCCATTGCGGTCGAGAGCACGAAGCCGCCGAGCAGCAGCAGGATCAGCGTGTGGCCATACGACTTCGCGACCTCGCCGTGGCTGAGCACGCCGGTGAGCGGGAACAGCGCGAACGGTAGCAGGCTCGTCACCGGGATCGGCACGGGTTCGGTGACCCACCACAGGGCGCACCAAGCGGTCACGCCCGCGGTGAAGGCGGCTGGACTGGCGAGCCCGGCATAGCGAGCCAAGAAGTAGGCCAACGCTGCGGAGAGCGGCCCGAGCAGCAAGCGCAACCACGGATAGCCGGGCTTTGCCTGCGCCTCCCCACCCTCCGTCGACATCGCGCGCATGCTAGATCAACTGCGCAAGAACCTTGGGACTTTTGCAGAATCGCTCGAGCGTTTGCACGTCCAACGAGGACTGCTAGGTCGGGGGCACTCAGCGATAGCCGACGAGGGAGGTGCGAGATCAAACGTTCTGCGGAAAATCAGGCAGGCTTCGCCAAGCGCGAAGTCCGAGGGTTCAGGGTTGGGGGTGAGGTGCGACGTTCGAGCCTGCTGCTCGTGCTGAGCGTCTTGGCTTTGCTTGCGGTCAGCCTGCCGGCGCTGGCCGGTAGCAGGCGAGACGAGCTGGAGAAGAAGCTCCCCGCGAAGTTCCGCAAGTCGCCCTACTCGCTCATGTCGTTGACCGTGGGTCACCCGAACGACGGCTTTCAGCTGCGCGCCAAGCGTCTGAAGTCCAGCAAGTACGTTCGCGTCCGCAACTCAAAGCTCGCCTATGGGCACCCCGCGCTGATCCTGATGCTCAAGCGCACGGCCAAGCAGATCGGGCGCTACGCCCACGGCTCGCGCCTCTTGGTTGGAGACATTTCCGCAAAGAATGGTGGCCAGCTTTCGGGTCACGCCAGTCATCAGAGCGGCCGTGACGCGGACGTCGCGTTCTACATGCTGAACTCGAAGGGCAAGCCGATTCAGGCCAAGCACATGGTGGCCTTCGACGGCAACGGCAAGGCCAAGGACGGCAGCGGCCTGCAGTTCGACGACTACCGCAACTGGCTGCTCGTCAAGAGCTGGGTCGACGACACCCGCGCCGGCCTGAGCCACGTCTTCGTCTCGACCCCGCTGCGCAAGCGCCTGCTGGATTTCGCGCGTCATGACAAGCGCTTCAGGAGCTACGTGAGCAAGGCCGCGGTGCTGCTCAAGCAACCAGCCAACTCCAGCGCCCATGACGATCATTTCCACGTGAGAATAAGCTGCCCCAAGCGGCAGAGCGAAATCTGCAAGGAGCAGAGCAAGCGCCGCGCCGACGGCGACGAGGGGTGAGAGGGCAGGGGTGCTCCGGATTGCGAGTGATACCCGGGGGACCTCGACCGGCCACCAGGCGGGTCGCGTCGGTCGGCTGTGACGAAGGTTTTCGCGCAAGCCACCGCTGCGCGGTCGGAAACGCCGCGCGAAACACCGCTCCTCACCCCCCAAACCCGCGCAAGTTGCGCGCATTCTAGGCTCAGCGCCAAGCACTAGCCGCGTCGCGCGGGTTGAGTTAGGTCAAGCGTCCTCGCCCGCGTCGCGCCAAGGGGTGCGCTGCGCCGCCGAGTCTCGAAGACCATGACGAATCCGAAGATCATCTACACCAAGACTGACGAAGCTCCGGCCCTGGCGACGTACTCGCTGTTGCCCATCATCCAGGCGTTCGCCAAGGCGGCTGGGGTGGAGGTCGAGACGCGAGACATCTCGCTGGCTGGGCGCATCTTGGCGGCCTTCCCCGAGAAGCTGAAGCCCGAGCAGAAGGCGCCCGACGCGCTGGCGGAGCTCGGCGCGCTGACCCAGCACCTCGAGGCGAACATCATCAAGCTGCCGAACATCAGCGCCTCCGTGCCCCAGATGCACGCCTGCATCGCCGAGCTTCAGAAGCACGGCTACGCCATTCCGAACTACCCTGCGGAACCAAAAACCGACGACGAGAAGGAAGCCAAGGCGCGCTACGATCGCATCAAGGGCAGCGCGGTGAACCCCGTGCTGCGTGAGGGCAACAGCGACCGCCGCGCGCCCAAGGCCGTCAAGGAGTACGCCCGAAAGCACCCGCACTCGATGGGCAAGTGGTCCAAGGACTGCAAGTCCCACGTCTCGACCATGAGCGCCGGAGACTTCTGCCACAACGAGCGCTCGGTGACGCTGGAGAAGGCGACCACCGCGCGCATCGAGCTGGTTGCCAAGGACGGCAGCGTCACGGTGCTGAAGGACAAGCTCCCGCTACAGGCGGGCGAGATCCTCGACGGCACCTGCATGAGCAAGGCCGCGCTGGTGAAGTTCCTCGAGGAGCAGATCGCCGACGCCAAGCAGAGCGGCGTGTTGTTCTCGCTGCACATGAAGGCGACGATGATGAAGGTCAGCGACCCGATCATCTTCGGTCACTGCGTGAAGGTGTTCTTCAAGGACGTGTTCGCGAAGCACGCGGCGACGTTCGCCGAGCTCGGTGTCGACCCGAACAACGGCTTCGGTGACGTGGTGAGCAAGATCCAGGGCCTGCCCGCCGACAAGAAGGCGGAGATCGAGGCGGACATCCAGGCCGCGTACGCCGCCGGTCCCGATCTGGCGATGGTCAATTCCCACAAGGGAATCACCAACCTCCACGTGCCGAGCGATGTGATCGTCGACGCCTCGATGCCGGCGATGATCCGCAGCTCCGGCTGCATGTGGAACAAGGACGACAAGCTGCAGGACACCAAGGCGACCATCCCCGACAGCAGCTACGCTGGGGTGTACGAGGCCGTGATCGAGTTCTGCAGGGAGCACGGTGCGTTCGATCCGACCACCATGGGCTCGGTGCCCAATGTCGGCCTGATGGCGCAGAAGGCCGAGGAGTATGGCTCTCACGACAAGACCTTCGAGATCGCGACCGCGGGCAAGGTGCGCGTGGTCGACGCCGACGGCAAGGAGCTGTTCAGCCACGACGTCGACGCCGGCGACATCTGGCGCGCCTGTCAGGTGAAGGACGCACCGATCAAGGACTGGGTGAAGCTCGCCGTGAGCCGCGCCCGCGCGACGGGCGCTCCCGCGGTGTTCTGGCTCGACTCCGAGCGCGCCCACGACGCCCAGCTGATCAAGAAGGTGGAGACCTACCTGAAGGATCACGACACCAGCGGCCTCGAGATCCTGATCAAGAGCCCGGTGGAGGCGACGAAGTTCTCCCTGGCGCGCATCAAGGACGGCAAGGACACCATCAGCGTCACCGGCAACGTGCTGCGTGATTACCTCACGGATTTGTTTCCCATCCTCGAACTCGGTACCTCGGCGAAGATGCTCTCCATCGTTCCGCTGATGGCGGGAGGCGGCCTGTTCGAGACGGGCGCCGGCGGGTCCGCGCCGAAGCACGTGCAGCAGTTCGAGCAAGAAGGGCACCTGCGCTGGGACTCCCTCGGAGAGTTCCTGGCGCTCGCCGTCTCGTTCGAGCACCTCGCGGAGACGTTCAAGAACCCGAAGGCCCAGCTCCTTGCGGATACGCTGGACGTGGCGAACACCAAGTACCTGATGGAGAACAAGGCGCCGTCTCGCAAGGTGAACGAGCTGGACAACCGCGGCACGCACTACTACCTCGCGGCCTTCTGGGCCGAGGCGCTGGCCGCTCAGGACAAGGACAAGGAGCTGCAAGCGCGCTTCGCACCCGTCGCCAAGGCGCTGAAGGAGAACGAGGAGAAGATCCTCGGGGAACTGAACGGTGCCCAGGGCCAGCCTCAGGACATCGGCGGCTACTACCAGCCGAACGATGACCTCGCGTTCAAGGCGATGCGCCCGAGCAGCACCCTGAACGGCATCATCGAAGGCGTCTGAGCCCAGTCGCCGAGTCGGCAGCGGCCGCGTTCCTGTCGGGGCGCGGCCACTTCGCGTGCCGAGCTACGAAGCCAGGTGATCGATCAGCACCTTGAGCACGCCCTTGCGCCCGGCGTGCTCCAGGGCCTTGTCGGCCTCATGCAAGGGATAGCGAGCCTGGATCAGGGGGAGAGGAACCACGTCACCGCGCTCGAGCACCTCTACGGCACGGCGCATGTCCCCGCAGCGGGAGCCGACGAGCCTGAGCTCGTTGATCACGACCGGCGCCAGATCGAGGCTCAGCGGATCCGCAACCGTCGTCTTCAGCACCACCGTGCCCCTCGGGCGCACCAGCTCGAAGGCGCGCCCGAGGGCGTTCGCAGAGCCCGTGGCCTCGACCACCAGCGGCGCCGCGGAGAGGGCTTCCGTGAGCTTGGGGTCCTCGTCCAGCTCTCGCTCCAGGTGACCTCGCACGCGGCTCGGCTCACACAGCTGTGGAAGCATCGCGAGCTTGTTCTCGTGGTGTCCGATCAGCACCACGTGGAGACCACTGCCAGCGAGCGCCGCCGCGATGAGCAGGCCCAGCTTGCCGTCGCCGAGCACGACGGCGGGGGCCGCCATGGTGGCTTCGGTACTGAATCCTTCGGGTAGTTCGTCCAGGACGTGCAGCGCCGCGGCCAGCGGCTCTGCAAAGACCGCCGCCTCATCCCTCACCCCCTCAGGCACCGTCACCAGGCACCGCTCCGGCAGGCACAGCTGCTCGGCGAATGCGCCCGAGCGCCCCAGAATTCCCAGCACGCTTCGGCGGCTGCAGTGATGGCCTGACAGGTGCTCGCTCGAGCAGTCCGCGCACTCACCGCAGCCCGCGTTGATGTCGCCCACCACGCGCTTGCCCATCAGCTGCTCGCTCTCGGCCTCGACCACCTCACCCACGAACTCGTGTCCCGGGATCCCCTTGAATCCCATGTAGCCCCTGGCCAGCTGCAGATCCGTGTCGCATACCCCCGCTTGACGGACTCGGATTCGCGCCTCACCAGGCAAGCGTTCGGGGACCGGTGTGTCCGAGTTCAGCGTGGGTTCGGGCTCGAGAGTCAGTGACCACATGGCGAGTCACCTTAACGAATTTGTCACGGTGCTCACCACGAATGCGAAAACACTTGGTTTCGTGCCAGAGCGCGACCCAGGAGCGCACACCTGCGCCGATGGACACACCAAAACCGCTAAAGCTGACCAGCTCGTGTCCGTTCCAGGCTTCGAGAAGGACAGCCATGCACATCTCCAAGCAGATCCTCGAGGCGCGCATCAAGCGCCTGCCGGCCTTTCCTGCCGCCGTGTCGGAGTTGACCCGTCTGCTCAACGACGACATGGCCGGCGCTGACGACTTCGAGCGCGTGATCCGGGTCGACACCAGCCTCACAGCCTCGATTCTGCGCGTCGCGAACTCGGCCGCTTTTGGTCTGCGAAGACAGGTCAGCTCGGTGGCCCACGCGGTGAGCCTGCTCGGTCTCAAGCGGATCTACGACATCAGCGTCGCCGGCGCCTTCGAGCAGGTCCTTCCGCCCACCTTGAACGGCTATGGTATCCGTGCGGAAGAAATGTGGTCGCACTCGGCGGCGGTCGCGATCCTGGCGGATGGCCTCGCGACGCGGCTCGATCTGCCGATCCGAGGTCATGTGTTCACTGCGGGGCTGCTCCACGACTGCGGCAAGCTGGTGATCAGTGAGTTCATGGAGCAGGGGCGTCAGGAGATCCTGACCCACCTGGTCGCGGGGGGATCGATGATTCAGGCTGAGCAGACCGTGCTCGGCACCGATCACGCGGTGGTCGGCGAGGCGGTGATCCAGCAGTGGGAGCTGCCGGAGGTCCTGGCGGAGATCGTGCGCTACCACCATGAACCCCAGTCGGTGGAGGATCTGGAAGATCGCCGCGTCGTGACCTGCGTGCACGCGGCGAGCATCCTGGCTCACTCGCTGGGTTTTGGCGTGGACATCGGAGAGCTCCAGCGGCGCATGGACGAAGAGGCCTGCGTCGAGGCAGGCCTTACGGTGGAGATGGTGGAAGACACGATGGCTCAGGGCCTGGACGAGATCCAAGCCCTGAGCGACACGTTCCAGTCGCGGGCCGCCTGAGCGACTCAGAGTTCGACTCCAGCCATCAGCAACGTGCGCGAACCGCTGATCGTGGCCGTCCAGGCTTCGCCCCCGGCTCGAAGGAAGGTTCCGGATACGGCGTACCCCTGGGTCATCAGATCCGCACGGAGATTGACGCCCTTCAAGGGAATGAGCAAGCCGACTCCCAGACCAGCCGTTGCGCCGCTGAGCTGGTCGTCCCAGCCGCAGTCGATGTCCTCGCACAGTCCGTCGCGATAGTCCTTGTAGTCGCCACCGACGCTCAGCACGCTGGCGCCGACGAAACCACGTACGGTCAGGGCGAGCTGACTCGAGAGGTCGAACACGCCCTCGGCGATGAAGGCGACCGCCGCTTCTGTGCCGAGCTCGAACTCGGAGCCCCCTGTGATATCCACCTCGCTGCTCGGAAGTACCATCAGCCCGCCGCCGAGGCGCAGCCCGTAGCTGACGTGACCCAGCAAGTCGATCTCGAGTAGCGAGCCGCCGACTTGATCGTAACTGGTCTTCGCTGTCGCACCGGCGTACTCGTCTTCGATCTCGCCCGCGCCGCCGACGCTGTAGCCGATTCGCAGCAGGGGAACGAAGCCGCGGCGGTCCAGAGGCGTCGACTGGGCATCCTGGGCGCCCTGATCCCGGACGCCCGCCGCGTCCGTTCCCGCTGAAGCTTGCGGTTCCGGACGAGCGCTTCCGTGTGGAGTCGAAATGGGGGCTCGCTCATCGTGTGGCGCTTGCGTGCCGAGCGCGGAGACCTCGGGAGCAGGAGCAGGTGCAGACGCCGGATGGGTGACCGCGGGGGATGAATCGGCTCCTGGAGCAGCGTTCTGAGCGGCTGCGCTCGGCGAAGCGAGGCAAACGCCCTGGAGCAGCACGACGATCCCGAGCGTGGAACTGCGAAGGGCGCGGCGTGGGTGGAGAGTGTGCGTGTGTGTCATGGGCGTCCAATCGCCCACTCCAGGTGTCGGTTGCGGGGTTTCTACTCAGCCGCGCCTTGCTGAGTCGGGTAGGGCCTCAGGAATACTCCGGTATTACGAGGGCGGACCGACGAGGCCGCCCGCGGCAACAAAGAAGATCGGCTGAGAGGGCGATTGAATTCCCCGTTCGCGGGCCGTATGCGAGTCAGCGTGCCGAAGGTGGAGTTTCAGGGCGTCGGAATGGCCCGCGACAAACAGGTGGACGCTCCCGAAGGAGGCGATCTGGTCGACCTCTGCGACCAGGTGCTCGCCCCGATCCCGTTCTCTTGTCGCTCCGCGAGCTGCGGCACGTGTCAGGTCGTGGTGCTCGAGGGCATGGAGTTCCTGGAGGCGCCCAGCGACGACGAGCGCGAGCTGCTGGAGCTGCTCGATGGTCCCGACGACTCGCGGCTTGCCTGCCAGGCGCGAGTGAAGCCCGGCCCCGGGCTGATCCGCCTCAAGCCGATTGGGCCGTAGCCACGAACCCTATGGAAGCATACTGAGCGCCAGCCTTATCCCGCACAGGAGCGTCATCGCGAGCACCAGCAGCACACCCGCAGTGAAGATGCGGCGGCGCAGGGGTACGAAATTCGACCCGGTGTGGACGACCGCGTGGGCGATGCGGCTCAGCACGAACAGCCAGGCGAGCGCCTGGGCGGCGATGTCAGCCTTCTGGAGAGCGAGCAGCCCGAAGCTGACCACGTAGAAAAGCACCGGGACCTCGAACTGGTTCCGGATGTTGTTGTTGATCTGGAGGACGTAGTCGGGCCAGGCGTCATCGTGCAGCGCGCGCCGCGCTTCGTCGACCTCACCGGCAGCGACCGCTCGCTTCTTGGCGCCGACCAGGCGGATGTACATCACGATCGTCAGCAGCACCTGCACGAGTAGCGGCGCCAATATCCATGCGTCTTTCACCAGGCCTCCCAAGCTCCGAATGCCGGAGGCATATCTGAGGCAGACGTCCTCGTGTTACAAGACCTGAATGCGTCGCAAGGTGGTTGCGGTGGTGGGCAACAGCGCGGCCACCGAGGAAGCTTGCGGTCTGGCTCGGGAGCTGGGCCGTGCGCTGGTGGATCAGGGTTACCGCGTGGTAACCGGTGGCATGACCGGCGTGATGGAGGCGGCGAGCCTTGGCGCCCATGACTCCGAGCTGTACACCGAGGGCAGCGTGCTGGGCATCATCCCCAGTGGCGAGGCCTCGCGGGCCAACGCCTACGTCGATATCGTGATCCCGTCGGGCCTCGGCTACGCGCGGAACACGCTGGTGGTCAACACCGCCGACGCCGTCGTCGCGGTCGCCGGTGGAGCCGGCACCTTGAACGAGGTGGCCATGGCATGGCAGCTAGGCAAGCCGATCATCGCTCTGGAGATCGCCGGTTGGAGCCAGCGCCTGGCGGGAACACGTATCGACGAGCGGCAGCGTGAGGAGATCCTGGCTGCGGGGGACGTGGAAGCCGTGATGAGGCACCTGGCGCGGGTCTTGGGCTGAGTCTCGGCGCCGTTCGGCGCGCCTCACCCCCCCAAAAAAACTCGACGCCGTGGGGAAGAAAAACACTCCGCGTACGTGAGGCCAGCGTTCTCCGCGTTCGCACGCGGTCGCGGGAATTCGGCGCCCGCGGAGCAAGAAAGATCGCGACCCGAGGCTGCCTCCTGGGTCTTCGGTGTGAAGGCAATTTTCGCCGAAGGATCACAGGAGAGAGTCATGCATATTCGTTTGTCGTCCGTGTTCGCGTCGTTGGTCGTGGTGTTCGCGCTCTTGGGTTGCAAGGGCGACCCCAAGCCAGGTGAGAATGAGTTTCAGGAGGCGAACTCGAAGATCAACGTCTTCGAAGGGGAAGTCGGCTTCGGCAACACGCCTGCCTGCACTGCGCTGGCCAAGAAATTTGCCGTGCGGATAAAAGCGGACGAGAAGGAGAACTTCGAGGGCGGCGAAGACGAGAACACCGCCACCACCCAGGGCAACTTCATGACCTACTGTCAGGAGACGGCGAGCGACGTGCTGCTGCTCGTCCGTGTGCCGAACCTGGATACGTACTCCGGGGACATCCGCAAGGAGCTGATCAAGCTCGCCTGGGATGCGCTGGTGGAACTGAGCGCCGATCTGCGCAAGTCGGGGGAGAAGAAGCTCAACGTGGCGCTGCGCGGAAACCTGCTCTACGGCGGACTGGCGAGCGGCTCCGCGAAGTCGCCGCCCCAGCTGGAGATGGCGACGAGCATCGACACGGACAAGTTCCATCCGCTGTTCGCCGCCAAGAAGTAGGCCGATTGAACATCTACACGCGGTCAAGTCGCGCGGCGCTCCGAGCCTGGAGACGCCGCGCGGCGCCGTGCTTCGATCAGCGGGCGTGAGCGAGGCGCGCCTTCACCGGTGCGGAGTTCAGGCTGAGCCATGCATACACGGCGTAGGGCAAGCCGATGCCGGTGAACAGCACGCAGCTGGCGTAGATCAGGCTCGACCAGCGGGCCCACGTCGTGCGCTTGTAGAGGCCCCAGGCGTTGACGGGCGCCCACAGGATCCCGAGGCCGTGGATCACCAGACCGAGGACGATGATCGGTGGCGTGTCCGGGGTGCCGCCCTCGTTGCCGAAGCGCAGGAACTCGACGCTCAAGGCGAACAGGCCAAGGTGCACGAGCCACATGCCGAGCTGCACCAACGCGTTGATCATCAGGTGGACCTGGCCTTTCACCACGGAACCGGTGCGTTGAGGCGTCGCTTGGACCTGAGAGAAGAGCCGCGCGACCTCCGGGCGGGTCAGGCTGTAGACGCTGTAGCTGGCGTAGGGGAGACCCAGCACGGAGAAGCCGGTGAAGGTCGCGTAGAGCAGCGTGGAGATGCGGGCCCAGGCTCTGCGGCGCCAGAGCCCGAACGCGTTGAGCGGTGCCCAGAGCACGCCGAGCAGGGTCCACGTCGCCCAGTAGACCGCGTAGGTGAGGATGGCGCCGTCGCCGAACGTCAGCGGGTCTTCGTCGAACTGGTCGTCCCAGTCATCGGGGACGGGGCGCGGACTCGGTTCCGGTGGAACGTCTACGTGGAAGCTCGCCGGGAGCGTGCCCTGGCGCGGCGTTTCCTCGTGGAGCGAAACGTGGCTGGGCGCTTCACGGAATTGCTCCGAGGGCTCGATGAAGGACGGGTCGAGCCATAGCCTGGCGCCTGCCCACACCATGACCAGCAGCCAGAACGAGTGCAGCAGCCACCAGCCCAGCAGCAGGATGGCGTTGGCGCTGACGTGTGCGCTGGCGTTGACGCCGCTCCCGCCTTGGAGCTCCGCGACGAGTGCGTCCAGGTTCGGGTAGCGCTCCATGGGGTCGTCGGCCAGCGCTCGACGGAGCACCGCCCGCAACCAGTCAGGTATACTGTCCGGTAGCTGTGGCACGCCCGAGGGTGGCGGAACTGGCATGCCCAGCGATTCCGCAAGGCATAGCGCGAAGCTGTACTGGTCGGACGCGGGGCTAGCGCTGCCCAGGCGTTGCTCCGGCGCCATGTAGGCTGGTGTTCCCGCGATCTCTCGGGACTCGTCCGCCTGGGAGAAGGCTAGCCCGAAGTCGGTGACCAGCACGCGCTCGTCGGTGGTCACGAGCAAGTTCTGGGGCTTGAAATCACGATGCACCAGTCCGCTCGCGTGGGCGGCTGCCAGGCCGAGCCCCGCCTGGCGGAACACCTCGAGTAGCCGCTCGAGGCTCGGCTTGGTCAACGCGCGCCAGCGATCGAGGGTGACGCCGTCGACCAGCTCCATCGCGATGAAGACGCGGTCGTCTGCCTCTCCGACATCGAACACCGGGACCACGTTCGGGTGCTTCAGCGAGGCCACCGCGCGCGCCTCCGCGAGCAGGCGTTCGCGGGCGTCGGGGGTCGCCGCGAGCTCCGGACGGAGCAGCTTGAGCGCGACGCTGCGCTCGAGCGCGGGGTCCCACGCCGAGAACACCAGACCCATGCCTCCGGCGCCGATTCCGTGATCCACGCGGTAACGTCCAAGCTGTTGACCCGAGCTGGGCTCGAGGCTCTGGACCTGGCGCTCGCTGTCAGGGCCCCGGTCCACGCGCTGTGCGCGGCTCACGAAGGCTCGGCCCAGCAGCTCCACGACGCTGCAGCAATCCGCACACTGCTCGAGGTGCGCTTCGATGTGCCGACGATCCGTCGCCGACGACCGGCCCTGCACGAACGCGCCGAGGGCGTTCTCGTCGGGGCAGCCCGTGGGCTCTTGCAGCGGGTCGGTGGAGTGCTTCATGGGCCGGCGTCGCAGAGGACTCGGCTATACTATGCGGCGT
>JAGQIY010000514.1 GCA_020430865.1 Myxococcales bacterium | reverse complement strand
CTTGTCATCAGTCATGATACGCTGTGCGCAGGCGCTACCAAGCATGAGTCCCCGATTCCGTCCTCTGACACTGCTGCTTCTGGTGGGCTTGGCAGGTTGTGAACCGACCGCCAAGAATCGCGGCTCCCCACAACCTTCGCACACCACTGCAGCCCCTTCAATCAGCGGATCCGCCGACCCCCTGCTTGCGACGCGCGGCGACCCGGTGCCTCACGCCACACGGGTCGCCAGAGGCAAACGCTGGGTGCAGCAATTCGAGTGCGCTCGCTGCCACGATGGAAGCGGCGTGGAAACACCTCCACTGACCAAGCAGTGCGTGGGCTGCCATCGCGCCATCCAAGCGGGTGGCTTGAAGCTGACGGACCCCACGACGGGCAAAGTCAGCTCACCGACGCCTGCCGTCCTCGCGGAGTGGCAGGGCCACATCGTGCACCTGCGCCACGTTCCCGACCTCGCGGATCTGGGCGAGACCCTGCGGCCCGAGTGGCTGGCGCGGTTTCTGGCGAATCCCCACGACTTGCGCCCGGCGCTCCCGGCCAGCATGCCAAGGCTACCCCTCAGCGAGGAGCAAGCGCGAGACGTTGCAGCCTACCTAACACGAACGGCCCCCAGGCCAGTCGCCGGTCGGGTCAACGCTGGCGACGCTCGGCGAGGCGCGGGCGTCTTCGCCAGCCACGGCTGCGGGAAGTGCCACGCCTTCGGCCCCGCGCAGCGCCCCGAGGCCGCCAGCGACCCGCGCTTCCTCGCTCCTGATGCGCTGCTGGCGCCAGACCTGCAGTTCACCCGTGAGCGCTTCCGTACGGATCGCCTCGACGCATGGCTCGAGGACCCCCAGCGCGTCCGCGATGGCGCCCTGATGCCCAAACCGAAGCTGACCCCCGCGGAGCGCCGGGACGTGATCGCCTACTTGCTCGAGGCTGAGCTCCCGAAGCCAGCACGGCAGGCGCTCCGTGCGCCGCTGCCGCTCCTGACGCGTCCAGTCACCTTCGACGAGGTCAACCAAGCCGTGTTCCGCAAGGTATGCTGGCACTGCCACGCGCAACCGAGCTTCGCGCGCGGAGACGGCGGACCGGGGATGACCGGCGGCTTCGGCTTCGAACCACGGCGACTCGATCTATCCGCCTATGGCGCCATCCTCGCCGGCTACCTGGACGACGCTGGAGAGACGCGCTCGGTGTTCACGCCGGCTGCAGCCTTCGAGGGCGAACGAGACAGTCACCCGATGCTGCTAGCGGTCTTGCTGGCGCGGCAACGAGAGGAGCTCGGCTTCGCTGCTTCCGTGCGCGGCATGCCACTGGGGCTCCCGGCGCTCTCTCCCCCCCAGATCCAGCTCGTCGCCAGCTGGATCGACCAGGGCCGACCCCACTGAGCCCAGGCGAACATGCGCTACGCTAGTCCTCGTGGGAAGTTGGACATTGAGCCTCGCCGCCGCTGGATCTAGCTTGGTCCCGGCGCTTGCGCTGGCCGCGACGCCGGAGCCCCGGCAGGTCGACGCTCCTCTCACCCCGGATCCTCGCTTCGAGGCGCCGACGTCGCAACCACCACCGAAGCCCGACAGTGCGACTGGCGGTGACGCCGAGTTCTGGTTGCTCGTGGCCCCGAGCCGCTGGAAGCTCGAAACCCGTCGCCGCACGGAAAGCGCCTATGGACTTCGCGCCGGCATGCAGCTCATCGTTCCGTTCGAGGTCAGCGCGCTGCTCATCGACACTTCGCTCGAGGGCACGTCGCTCGATGACGGCGTAGTCGTCGCGTGGCCGGTCAGCATCGGCTATGGACTCAGACTGTCTGTCTTCGAGCTCTTCGGCGGCGGGACGTTCGGCGCGCTGTTTCCGAATGAATACTCCGAGGGTGGACGCATCGTCGGCCTGTTCGCGAGCGCCGGTCTGAACCTGGGTGCGGCGCGTTTCCACGTGGAGTTTCGCTACAACTACCTACTCTCCAGCACCTCGGAGCTGGCCTACGTCGCCCCCGCTCTGGCAGCGAGTTTTCGGCTGTAGTGTCGAACGCCGCAGAGAACCCGTCTATTCCGCTTCCGCAGGCGGCGTGTCGAGGCTATCGCCCGCTGGACCGCCGCCCGAGCCCGCGACGAGGAGTCGCCCCAGCTTCAGCAGGGAAACTCGCCAGCGCAAGACCACGTGCGTGTCGACGACCACCGCCTTCACGCCCTCACCCAGCTCGGCGAACGGCGCACCGAGCGCCTGAACTGCCTCGAGCAGGCGCGCCACCTGCTCGCCGGCAGACTTCGCCACCGCGGCATCCGTATACTCCACGTCCAGCTCGAGGCGCGCTTGCCCGGCCTCGAGATCGATGAAGCCCGTGATCAGCTCGGCGTCCCTCAGCAGCTTGCGGATCTCGGGGCGCTCGCGTGCCCAGGGTCGGTCACTGATGGGCTTACCAAGGTTCACCCGCCCGGCGAACGCAAGAACACCGCGATCCGGCGGGCTGACGCGGGGATCCTGCTCACCGCGCTCGATCTGGCGCCGTACGCTGTCGATCTCTGCGGCCGACACGAAGACCAGCGTGTCGTTTCCTCGCAGATACAAACGCCGAGGCTCGAAGCGCTTCAGCTTGCCGCGCTGGGAGCGGCGACGCCAGTCACCTCCCAGGTCCGTCTCGGGTCCCCAGTCTTCGCCCGAGGGCAACTCGAGGTCGTTGAAGCGTCCGCGCATCACCACCACGTTGTCGGTGAGGTCGAAGCGTTCAGCGGCTCGAAACCCAATCCACACGGTATCCGCCAGCGAGAACGCCAGGTTCACGCTGTTCTTCTCGCCCCCTGCCGCCTCCGCTTCCTCGCGAATACGTTGAACGAGAACCGGACCGAGCGCGTCGCGCATGCGCTTCAGGTCGACGCGCACCACCCAGTCCAGGTCGTTCGGGATCGCTGCGTCCATGGACGCCAGACCAGGCGCCGCGGGGGGAGGTCCCAGCGTTTCACCCCCACAACCGACGCTGAGCGCCGCCGTGAGCCCGCCCAGAAAGAGCAGCCACCTCCAGCGCTGGACTCGCCCCCGCAGCTTCGTCACACGCCCAGCTCGGCTTCGATCCGACGCACCCGGTCGACGATCCGCGAGACCACGGCGTCGATGTCGAGGTTCGAGCTATCCACCAGCTCGGCATCGTCTGCCTGCTTGAGCGGCGCGACGGGACGCTGCGAGTCGCGGGAGTCACG
>JAGQIY010000513.1 GCA_020430865.1 Myxococcales bacterium | reverse complement strand
TGCAGCCCGGCGACTTCGTGCGCGCTGGCGACCCGCTCCAGGACGGTCCTGCGAACCCCCACGACATCTTGCGCGTGAAGGGCGAGAAGGAGCTCGCGGCGTGG
The DNA here is from genome assembly GCA_020430865.1 of Myxococcales bacterium. Next base: position 1,550 of record JAGQIY010000513.1, on the reverse strand, counting down.
TTGGTGAACGAAATCCAGCAGGTCTACCGCCTGCAGGGCGTAGGCATCAACGACAAGCACATCGAGGCCATCGTGCGTCAGATGCTGCGTCGCGTGCGCATCAAGGACGTCGGCGACACCAACTTCCTGATCGACGAACAGGTCGAGAAGTACGTCTTCGAGCGTGAGAACGCGCGTGTGATGGAGCGCGGCGGGCATCCCGCCGTGGCCGAGCCGATGCTCCTGGGCATCACCAAGGCCTCGCTCTCCACCGAGTCGTTCATCAGCGCCTCGTCCTTCCAGGAGACCACGAAGGTCCTCACCGAGGCCGCCATCTGCGGCAAGACGGACGACCTGCGCGGCATCAAGGAGAACGTCATCATGGGTCGCCTGATCCCCGCGGGCACTGGTCTGCCGGCGTACAAGCGCCTCCAGGTGATCGTGGAGGACGACGTGCACCACGCTGCGGCTGCTCGGGTCTATCAGCCGGCGCCGCAGATGACGGCCGCGATGAACGAAGACTGACCTGCAAGGCAGGCGACGGACGAACGAGGGACCCGGCGAGTCGGGCCCCTCGTTCGCTTTTGTCCGCTATGGGCCCTACCATTGGATCGATGGTTCACTCACGGGGGCTCTGGCTAGGCGCCACGCTGGCGCTGACGAGCGTGGCTTGTGACTCGAAGAGCGAGCCCGCCCCGTCCGCCTCCCAGAGCGCCACGTCGACGTCGGCCGCGCCGAGCCCGAGTTCGGTCCCGCTGGCTCCCGGCGTGCGACCGCTCGTACCACGCGGAAGCGCGTCCGTCGCTCAGCGCCAGACGCTCACCGCCCTGACGGGACCCAAGCGCCTGACCCTCGCCGGTCCCCGGCCCGTGGCTGAGCTCACGGTGCCCGTCGGTCAGACACTGACTCAGCCGCTGCTGGTGGTGCTGACGACGCCGGAGACCGCCAAGCAGTGCGAAACCTGGCAACGCATCAAGCCTGCCGTCGGCTTCATGCTCTGCCCGACGCCGGCAAGCAATAGCACCGAGGTGGTCCAGCACACGAAGTCGGCCGTCAAGGCTCTGGAGGCCAAGTTCGGGCAGCACGTCGGACCACGCAGCACGTTGGTCGGCTACGGTGCAGGCGCCGACGCGGCTGTCGCCTTGATGCGCGAGAGTCCCATTCTGTTTCCTCGGGGATTCTTGATCGGAGGAGGAGTCTAAGGCTTCGGCTCGGGTGCCGTGCAGGCATTCGCCGTTCAGGGCGGCGAGCGAGTCTTGTTCGCCTGCAAGGACTGTGAAGCGGGCCGCAGCGTGAGCAACCTGCTCCGCAGCGGGGTCAACGCGAGGCATCTGGACGAAACCGAACCCGACCTGAAGCAGCTCCAGAGCGCCTGGGCTTGGCTGAGCGAAGGCGACCCCTGGTGGAAGCCCGATGCGCCGGAGTAGCGGCCGTGTGCTGCCGGCATTGAGCTGCTTCGCGCTGCTGTCCGCCATCCGGTGTGTCCCTGGAGAAGCCATCGGCGACCCGCGTGCTGCGGTTCCCCGAGGCATAGCAGCGGCTCCGGCGCCCCCGAGCTCACCCAGCGCTCC
>JAGQIY010000512.1 GCA_020430865.1 Myxococcales bacterium | reverse complement strand
GGGATCCCCGAGGCAGCGACCGAGCAGGTGTTCGAGCCCTTCTTCACCACCAAGAGCGGAAGTGAAGGCACCGGCCTCGGTCTGCACGTCTGCAAGGGAATCATCCAGGCGTTCGGCGGCGAGATCGCGCTGGTGCGCAAGGAACACGGCACCGTTGCGCGGGTGCGCCTTCGCGTGGAAGGCGCCTCGAGCGCGCGAGTTCGCGTATCTCTCCCCCCGGCCCAGGCCGCAGGAGCGCTGCGCATCCTGCTCGTGGACGACGACCCCCTGGTGGGGCGCGCGGTCGGCCGCATGCTGCGCGAGCACGACGTCGTGGTGGCCAGCAGTGGCAGCGCCGCGCTCGAGCTGTGTGATGTCTCGGATTTCGACCTGCTGCTGTGTGATGTCATGATGCCGGAGATGACCGGGCCGGACCTGAGGGCAGAGCTAGCGACGCGCGGCAATCACCTCGCCGAGCGCACGGTGTTCATGACCGGCGGAGCGTTCACCGAGCACAGCCGTGAAGCGCTCGAGGAGAGCGGAGCTCCGGTGCTGGACAAGCCGCTCAGCCCGGAGCGCTTGCGCCAAGCGGTGGCTCGCGTCGCCCGCGGCACGACGCCGAGCATCGCGCCAGAGCATGTCGGCTGACGCGAGCACCGGCGCCATCCGGCGCCGCCTCGCCGTGCTCGTCGCCCTGCTGGTGGCGGGGGTCGGCGTGCTGGTATTTGCCCCGTGGAAAAACTGGCTACTGACGGGGCTCGAGGCCGCGCGAGGCCTCGGACCGCTCGGGGCGCTGGCCTTCGTCTTGGTCTACGCGCTGGCTAGCGTCCTGGTGCTGCCTGGCAGCCTGCTGACCCTGGCCGCTGGCTTCACCTGGGGCCTCGGCTGGGGCACGCTGGTAGCCTGGGTCGCCGCGAACGTGGCGAGCAATCTGAGCTTCGCCGTGGGACGCTTCTTGGCCCGCGGCTGGGTCTCCGAGCGCACGCGAGAGATGCCGCGCTTCGCCGCCATCGACCGCGCGATCGCTGGCTCCGGACTGCGCCTGGTCTTGCTCCTGCGGTTGTCGCCGCTGGTGCCGTTCAATCTGCTCAACTACGCCCTGGCGATCACCCAGGTGCGATTCAGGGACTACGCCGCCGGGAGCGCCCTGGGCATGCTGCCGGGGACGCTGCTCTACGTCTATCTCGGCAGCAGCCTGCAGAGCCTGGCAGCCCTGGCTGCCGGTTCGACGCCCAGCGGAGGAACAGCGCAGCACGCTCTGTTCTGGATCGGTCTGGTCGCGACCGTCCTCAGCGTGGTCGTGGTCACACGCTCCGCCCGGCGAGAGCTCGACCAGCGGCTCGAGCGGGAGCCGGACGACGACGAATGAGCACTCGATTTCCTTACGGCACCATATTGGTCTTCGCCAAGCAGCCCCGCCCGGGTCACGTGAAGACACGCCTCGCGCCGCGCGTGAGCGCGGACGCGGCCGCCGAGTTCGCGCTCGCGGGGCTCCACGACACGCTCCGCATCGCTCGCGGCGTGGCGCCGGTGGAGCTGGCGTGGGACGGGGACCTGGACGCACTACCTCGGCTGCCTTCTCCCGTGCCGGTCTCGCAGCAGGCTCAGGGTGATCTCGGAAGCCGCATGGGCGCGGCGTTCGAGACCCACCTGGCGCAGGGAGCGAGCTGGGTCCTTGCCCTGGGCACGGACTCCCCTGGCCTGCCGCGCACCGCGCTGGAAGCTGCCTGCCGCTGGCTGGATCACGCCCGCGCCCCCCGGGCAGTCCTCGGGCCGAGCAACGACGGCGGGTACTGGCTGATTGGCGTTTCCGCGTGGCAACCGCACCTGCTGACCGACCTACCTTGGAGTGTCCCAACCACCCTCGCCGCGACCCGGGAGCGACTCGAGGCACGCGGGTATGCGTATCGCGAGCTGGCCGAGTACTTCGATGTCGACGAACCCCAGGACCTCGAACGGCTCGTCGAGCTCTGGCGTTCGGGTGATCTCGACGCGCCAGCGACCCAGGCCTGGCTCGAGCGCTGGTTCAGCGGCTCGAACGCCTGATGTGGGAGACCACGATCTCGACCGAGCAATGCACCCCGCTGGGCGTTTGCACGTCGAGCTCGGAGGTACCGACCAGCGCCAGCTGCGCTGGGATCTGAAAGCGCGCCTCGCTCAGCAGCTCGCGAGCCGCGGAACGCGCCGCGTGTTGAGCGCGCAGCCCCGCGGGTCCGAGGCAGGACCCGGGCTCCTGAGCCCATGCTCGAACCCCGAACCCTCCGCCGCTACGCTCCAGCACCGCGCCATCATCGGAGCTGAACACCAGAGGACGAGGCGTCAGATCGACTCCGCTCGGAAGCCGATTCGAGCGCGCCGGCGTGGTGTGGGCGTCGGCAACCCCGACCAGCGACAGCGTCGCGCAGAGCAGCCCCAGGATCAGGGTTCCGCGCGGTAACCTGCCGCTCAGCCAGGGGTTTCGGGGGTGAGGGGTCGCGATGTGGGACATGGGATCAAGCGTCAAGGAGTCGGGCCAGCGATGCGGCGTCCGCCGTCTCGATCCATGATTGTCCTTCAGGCACCTACACCGGATCCAGTATTTCTGTAGAAAAACACGAGGGCAGCCCCGCAACCCGGCGATATACGGCAGTTTTCGCCTGCAGAGGGGCGAAGAGGACTGCGCGATCCCTCGCGAAGGCACGCCAATTCCCCGAGCGCTGCGCCCATCGGCCGGACGCGACCTTCCGGACTACCATCCCACCGTGTCTGCTCCCGCCATGTCTGCTCCAGGTACCGCCTCCACCCGCGCTCTTGCGAGCGGCGGTGCTGATGGGAGCGGCGGTGCTGATGCGAGCGGCGGTGTGCCTCGCCTCAGCGTCATCGTGCCGACGCTCAACGAAGCTCGCCGCATCCAGAGCCTCATGAGCTGGCTTGGACGACTCAATGGCATCGACGAAGTCGTCGTCAGTGACGGCGGGAGCGATGACGGCACGGCGCAGCTCGCGCGCGACAGTGGCTACCCGGGCGCGCTACAGGTCCTGGAGGGGCCTCGAGGGCGAGGTCAGCAGCTCAATCGTGGAGCGAGAGCGGCGCGAGGCCAGCAGCTGCTCTTCATCCACGCGGATTGTCTGCCTCCTCGCGACAGCGCCTACTGGATCCGCCGCACTCTGCGCCAGCCCGACACCGCCGCCGGGGCCTTCAAGACCTGGCACGTGAGCGAAGAGCGGCTCGCGTCGCTGGCTTCCGGCTGCCCCGGAGTGAACGAAGGCGGCTCGCGGCCGTGGCTCCATCTCGCGGACCTGAGGTCCCGGTACACCCGCCTGCCCTACGGCGATCAGGGCCTCTTCATCACCCGGGAGAGCTTCGAGCGCTCCGGCGGCTATCCGGACCAACCGTTGATGGAAGACCTCGAGTTCTCGCGGCGACTCTGCCGCTTCGGGGCGATCCGCACGGCGCCGAGTTGCATGCTGGTCAGTGGTCGACGATTCGAGGCTCGCCCGCTGAGGGACACCTGCCTGGTCAACGTCTTCCCGGTGCTCTACGGCTTCGGGGTACCTGCGACCAGGCTCGCCGCTTGGTATCGCGACACGCGCTGAGGATCCGCGCGAACTGCGCGCCATGCTCGCGCGAAACCCCACGCAGGTGAGGAGGGAGGCACATCGAATGCGCGCCCCCGATCCGTCACCTCCGCGCGGGCACCCTGGTCGTTGACTGACAGGGTGTTCTTCGACACTAGGCCTTCGAGGCCCAGCTCGGTCGAATGATCTCCTGGATCCCGGTCAGCTCCAAGCCATAGGCGTCGAGCCCGACGAGCCTCTGGATGGAGTTCGAGAGCACCCTGAGCTTGCTGACGCCGCAATCCGCGAGGATCTGACAGCCGATGCCCAGATCGCGGAACTCGGGCTTCACTTCGCTCGCGCTTCGCTGCCGCGGGCGAGGGTCCTTCTCCTTGAGGGCGTAGCGACGGACGGCGTCGAAGCGCCCCATCTCCGAGCCACCAAGGTAGACGACGACGCCGACGCCCGCCTTCGCGATCGCCTCGAGGGAGCCGTGGAGCTGCCAGCCGCAGTCACAGTCGCGCCCGCGAAACACGTCGCCGATCAAGCACTCATGCTGCACGCGTACCGGAACTGGGTCCTTCGCGGAGGCCGGGTCACCGTTGATCAACACCAGGTGTTCGGCGCCGTCCACGACGCCTCGATAGACTCGGAGCCTGAAGTCATCACCGTAGGCACAAGGAAACGGCGTTTCCGTGAGGAGTTCGACCAGCTTGTCCCGCTTGAAGCGATAGTCGATGAGATCGGCGACGCTGCACACCAGGAGCCCGTGTTCGGCGGCGAAGCGCTCCAGATCGGGGAGGCGAGCCATGGTGCCGTCCTCGTTCAAGATCTCGCAGATCACCGCCGACGGCTGGAGGCCTGCCAGGCGCGAGAAGTCGACCGAGCCCTCGGTCTGGCCCGTGCGCACGAGCACACCGCCCGGCCGGGCTCGCAGCGGGAAGACATGTCCCGGCACCACGATGCTCTCGGGCGTGGCGTGCTCTGCGATCGCCACCTGGATCGTGCGCGCGCGATCTTGCGCGGAAATCCCGGTGGTCACGCCCGTGCGAGCCTCGATGCTGACGGTGAACGCGGTCTCGAAGGGTGACGAGTTGTTCTCGACCATCATGGGCAACTCGAGCTTCTTGAGCTGCTCGTCGGTGAGCGAGAGGCAGATCAGCCCCCGCCCGTGCTTGGCCATGAAGTTGATCGCCTCCGGAGTGCACTTCTCCGCAGCGATCACCAGATCCCCTTCGTTCTCCCGGTCTTCATCGTCGACCAGGATGATCATCTCGCCGCGGGCGATGGCTTCGATACCGGCTTCTACGCTTGCAAGGGCCATGAGTCGCGGGAGCCTACTTTCCAGGCCCCCGGTCGACAATGAATCCCGCTGCAGATCGCCGCTGCAGCTGCGCAGCGTGCCTACGTCTGCTCGTACATCTCGGCCGACGCGCCGCTCGGACCGTCTGGAGCGGGGTTGACGCTGCCACCCAGCTTTCCGCCCTCTCCCCCAGGGCCGCCACTACCAACGCTGAAGGTACAGCTGTTGGTCTCGGCCGGCTTGGTTCCGCCGTACACGAGTCCATACGAGGGTCCGCCGACGCCTCCAGCCCCGGAGCCACCGTTGCCTCCCCTGCCGCCGCGTCCACCCGCTCCACCCGGGCTGACTCCGCCCGCGCCTTGAGCGCCCGTGCCACCGTCCCCGCCAAGCGCCCCGTCGCCTCCCGCCCCACCAGCACCGCCCGCACCAGACTCGAGGTGGCAGTCGGTCAG
>JAGQIY010000511.1 GCA_020430865.1 Myxococcales bacterium | reverse complement strand
GTCCACGACAGCATTCGGGAAGCCAACGAGGCTGCGCTCGACGCGAGCCTCGAGGCGGCGGAGGATCTCGGTGGACAGGTCAAGACCGCTGCCCTGCCCGCCACGGTGATCCGCCGGGTGCCGCGCGCCCAGGAGGCCCAAGATGAGGGCTGAATTGTCGCTCGCGGTGTCAAAGCCTCGACGCATCCCCACCGGGACCTGGCGGCGCAGCAGCCCCGCGATCCCTCGCTCGGGGCGCTATCGTGCGGCTTTTCAGCTGATTTCGCCGCGCCGCCGACTTGGCACGCAACATGGAAAGGCTGCTGTCGAGGAAGTCGCCAAGTGACCATGCACGTCGACATAGCTCAGCAGTTCGCGGCGCCAGCATCTGGTGGGACGCGGGGGTTGCCGAGCGAGGAGCTGCTGGCTCAGAACCTGGAGGGACTGAACCTCGGCCCCGAGACGCGAGAGCTCCTGAGCACGACCCGAGAGCGTGGGGAGTTGCGTTTCCGCGCGGGTTACTTGTCCCTCGACGCGGACGGGCTTCAGTTCGACGGCGAGGTGAGCTTCGCCGAACTGCAGACGCTGCTGAAGGATGCCGAGGAGACCCAGGGGCCCGTGATCCTCTTCGGGCTCGGCGTGGGGCGACTGGCCCAAGAGCTGAAGGCTCGCACCGCGTCCCTGGTGGTCTTCGAGCCGGACGTTGCCTTGCTCAAGCAGCGCCTCTGCGCGGGTCCGCTGTGTCTGGGCGATGTACCAATCGTCGCCACCGAGCATGATCTGACCCAGTGCTGGACCGAGCTCGCCAAGGACCGGCCTGGCGCGACCTTGGTCGCCGCCCCTGGCTATCGCGAGGCGTTCCCGGAGGGCTTCACGCGGCTCGGCAGGACGGTCGAGCAGCTGGTGAATCGCACCACCGCCAACGTGAACACCTATCATCTCCGCGCGGAGACGTGGGCGCGAGACGTCGTCGACAACGTCGACTGCCTCACCCACGCGAGCCCCTTCCTCGCGCTCGCTCGCAAGCTGGAGGGGGTTCCGGCGTTCATCGTCGGCGCTGGTCCTTCCCTTGCGAAGAACGTGGACCTGCTACGCGAAGCATCCGAGAAGGGCATCGTGATCGCCGTCAACTCCAGCGCCATGGCGCTGGCCAAGGCCGGCGTGACGCCTCAGGTGTTGATGTGCATCGAGTCGATCGACATCTCCGGCCTGCTCGCGAAGGTACCGTTCATCGACGAGGTCGCCCGCGCGTTCAGCCTCACGGGCAGTCCCGAGGTGCTGCGCACGGGCAAGGGTCCGCTCCTTCCCATCTACGAGGCGCTGCCTGAGTTCGAAGCGCCACTCCAGGAGCTGATGGGGACCCCCGGCGTCAGCGTGTCGGGGAGCGTCTCCACCGCCGCCTTCTCCCTGGCGGAGCAACTCGGCTGCAACCCCATCGTCCTGGTCGGACACGACCTTGGCTACACGGGTGGCGAAGCGTACGCGAAGGGCACCGCCTACGAAGGTTCCAAGGTGGAGGCCAACAGCGAGAGCGGCGTGCTCGAGCTCAAGTGGAGCCAGGCCGTGGTCGACGCCCACGGCAAGGATCAGGGCGCGATGCACAGCACGGAGCAACTGATCGAGGTTCCTGCTTGGGGGGGAGAGGGCAGCGTGATGACCGGTGTCATGCTGAGCGCCGTTCGAGCCTGGTTCGAAGGCGTCGCGAAGGAACTCCCGAAGAGCAGGTCAGAGCTCGACTTCGTGAACGCGACGGAAGGCGGCGCACGCATCCAGGGCGTCCGCGAGGTGCGGCTCGAGGATCTCCTGCGGGACCTTCCGGAGCGTGGGCTCAGCGCTCGAGAGCTGGCTGAACTCGCCGCGAATGAGCGCCCCGCCATCTCTGCAGCCCGCGTGCGCGAGTGGGCAGAGGGCCAGCTCACTGCCCTGGGCGCGGTCCGCGAGGCCGGCCGGAAGCTGCGGGAGCGCGCGAAGGCCGCGCTGCGAGGGATGCATCGCGCCTCCCCGTCCCTGGTGCGCAAGGCGTTCAAGAAGCTGTCACACGCAGAGAAGGATTACCGAGAAGCGGTGACACCGCTGGCGTTGCTCGACGCCTACGCGCGCAGAGAGATCGACCTGATCGCAGCGATCAGCCAGCGCGAGAGCCACACCGAGCATTCCCGCGCGGAAGTATCGATCGACAGCGAAATCCAGATCACGCACGCCATCGAGCGCGCGATGGACAGCTACGAGTCCGACCTAGAACGTTTGGTGAGCCGTCTCTGACGGGCACCAGCAACCATCTCGTCAAGTAAGGAGTGGATCATGTCCCTAGTCGTTAGAACCAACGTCGCCTCATTGCAGTCGCAAATGAACCTCGGAAAGAACCAGGCGGCCCTCAGCACGAGCTTCAACAAGCTCTCCAGCGGATACCGCGTGAACTCAGCGGCGGACGACGCAGCTGGCTTGTCGATCAGCGAGAACATCGTCGGCCAGGTTCGCTCGTATACGGTCGCAGAGCGCAACGCGAACGACGCCGTCAGCATGGTGCAGACCGCGGAAGCGTCACTCGGCGAGATGACCGGGATCATGCAGCGCATGCGTGAGCTGGCCGTCCAGGGCGCGAACGGCAACTACACCGCTCAGGACCGAGGCTACATGGACACGGAGTTCCAGGCGCTGAAGTCGGAACTCAGCCGAATCCAGGCGGCGGCGAAGTTCAACGGCAAGCAACTCGTGGGCACCACCGCCACCACGATCACCTTCCAGATTGGCCTCGACAACACCGCGAGTGATCAGCTGTCCATCTCGTTCGGCGGCATGAACCTCACGGCCATGCTGGCGGCGACCAGCACGCTGGCGGGCACTGGACCGACTGCGTCGCAGAACATGCTCGCACGCATCGACACCACCATGCAGGCGATCTCGACGGCTCGCGCCGACTACGGTGCGTCGATGAATCGTCTCGACATCGCGACCAGCGCCATCCAGACGATGCGCCTCAACATGTCCGCCGCCAACTCTCGCATCCGCGACGTCGACGTTGCGATGGAAACCTCCAACATGGCCCGCAACCAGGTGCTCAGCCAGGCCGGCGTCTCCGTGTTGTCGCAAGCCAACCAGCTCACCCAGAGCGCCCTCAACCTGCTGCAGTAGTCGCCACACGACTAACATCCAGAGCAACGAAGACGAGATGAGAGCTGTTCGCGGCAACGCCGCGAGCAGCTCACTTCGTTTTGTGCGCCGCAACCAGGGTGTCGAACACCCCTGCCAACCGAGAACCCGCGTGCAGCCATGATTCGCCGGACGCATCGACACAGCCCTTTCGACATCGACTCACGACAATCTGCTCAAGCAAGCGTCTCTCGCTCCGTTCCGACAAGTGACGGGCAAGACGCCCGGGGGGAGTGTCAAGGACGACGCTCTCCAACTCTCCAAGAAGGAGAAAGACAATGCCCCTAGCAGTACAAACCAACGTTCCGTCTCTTCAGGCTCAGCGCAACTTGAAGGGCAACCAGATGGCCCTCCAGAGCAGCTTCAACAAGCTGTCGAGCGGCTACCGCATCAACACCGCGAAGGACGACGCGGCCGGCCTCGCCATCAGCGAGAGCATGAAGTCTCAGGTCCGCTCCTTCACCGTCGCCGAGCGCAACGCGGCCGACGGCATCTCGATGGCCCAGACGGCTGAAGGCGCGCTCGGCGAAATCCACAACGTGCTCGGCCGCATGCGCGAGCTGGCGATGCAATCCTCGAACGGCTCCCTGGGCTCTCAGGACCGGAGCTACATCGACACCGAGTTCGGCGCCCTGAAGTCGGAAATCGGCCGCATTCAGAGCTCCGCCAAGTTCAACGGCAAGGCGCTGGTGGGCTCTGCCACGTCGAGCATCACCTTCCAGGTCGGTCTGGACAACACCGCCAGCGACAAGATCAGCGTCAACTTCGGCGGCGTCGCTCTGACCACGCTGCTGGCCGCGACCACCAGCGTCGCAGGCGCCACGGCGGGCAGCGCCTTGACGGCCCTCGGCCGCATCGATTCGGCCATCCAGACCGTCTCGACGGCGCGCTCGAACTTCGGTTCCGCCATGAACCGCCTGGACGTGGCGAGCTCCAACATCGGCACCATGCGCCTCAACATCGACGCCGCGAACAGCCGTATCCGTGACGTTGACGTGGCCGAGGAGACCTCGAAGATGACCAAGAACCAGGTGCTCAGCCAGGCCGGTATCTCGGTCCTCGCGCAGGCCAACCAGCTGCCACAGATGGCGATGAACCTGCTCTGAACGTCGACCCAGCACTCGAAGCGCTCACTCCTGCCATGGAGTGGGCGCTTCGGCCTTTTTGTCAGATTCCCGCCGCATCCCAGTCTGAGAACCTTTCTTCTCAATCCTGGACGACAACTGCCGTACACACTCATGCGATATCCGCGAGGAAGAAGCGTCAAGACATTGTCGGTTTGCGGTCAAGGCTCCCGTGCTTGCACCGTCCATTCGCTGTGCAGGGCACTGACGCCCTCACGAAGAAGAAGAACTCCAGGAAGGAGGCACGCGAATGGCAATTGCAATCAGAACCAACACCGCGTCGCTAGAGGCTCAGAAGAACCTGGGTGCCAACCAGAAGGCACTCCAGAGCAGCTTCGCCAAGCTCTCTAGTGGCTACCGCATCAACTCCGCGGCTGACGACGCCGCAGGCCTCGCGGTCAGCGAGAGCTTGAAGTCGCAGATCCGGTCCTACTCGGTGGCCGAGCGCAACGCGGCGGATGGCATCTCGATGTCGCAGACCGCCGAAGGCGCGCTGGGCGAGATGCACAACGTGCTTGGCCGCATGCGTGAGCTGGCAGTGCAGTCGTCCAACGGCAGCCTCGGCTCCACGGACCGCGGCTACCTGAACACCGAGTTCGGGGCGCTGCAGAGCGAGCTCGGTCGCATCCAGTCGTCGACCAAGTTCAACGGTACGTCCCTGCTCAGCGCAGCGACCTCCAGCGTGACCTTCCAGGTCGGCATCAACAACACCGCCTCGGACAAGATCGCGGTGTCGTTCGGTGGGATCGCGCTGACCCAGATGCTCGCAGCGACCACCAACGTGAGCGGCGCCACCGCGGGCAACGCGCTGAGCGCCATCGGACGCATCGACTCGGCGATCCAGAAGGTCTCCACGTCGCGCGCCAACTTCGGCGCCGCCATGAACCGACTGGACACGGCGAGCAGCTCCATCCAGACATCACGCCTGAACCTCTCGGCGGCGAACTCTCGCATCCGGGACGTCGACGTGGCCGAGGAGACGAGCCAGATGACGCGCAACCAGGTGCTGACCCAAGCCGGCATCTCGGTGCTCGCCCAGTCGAACTCGCTGCCGCAGCTGGCGTTTGGCCTGATCGGCTAGCGCCTACACCGCCTCACCAGCAGCCTGATCCGCGCGGAGTGAGCGCCCACGCGCTCTCGCAAGACCCACAGAAGCGAGGTCCTGCGAGAGCGTGATCGGGGGCGACTCTGCGCGGGCGTGGTGGTTGTCGATGGCAGGGTGTCGTTCTTCAGCACCCCGCTGAGCCCGCGCCGTCTCCTTCGGGAAGCCGCGCGGGCTTTCGTGTTCCCACACCTCGAGGCTCCATGGATTCGCCGTGGGTCCGTTCAGAGAAGCGGCAGGCAATTTGCTTATCCAGAGTTGGTCGAGCCCGACGCATCCGTTTGACCTCGTCGGCAAGCGGCTCGCCTCCCCCAACCCGAACCCGAGAAGACAGTCATGGCAGGTACAATCACCTTTGGCGGAATCGGCTCCGGAATGGACGTGGAAGGCCTGATCTCGGGCCTCGTCGGCGCGAGCAAGGGACCGCTCAACATCATCAACTCGCGCAAGAACAACGTCGACTCGGCCATCACGGTGCTCAGCGACCTGTCCGGTCTGCTGAGCGGGCTGAAGAACGCATCGCAGAGCCTGGATACCCTTGAAGAGGTTGGCAGCTACAGCGCGAAGAGCTCGAACGAGGCGATCGTGGCGACTGCCAATGGCTTGGCGCTACCGTCAAGCTACCAGGTCAGCGTCACCCAGCTCGCTCAGGAACAGCGCACCTACTCCGACACCTTCGCCGACAAGCTGACGGCGCTCGGCCAATCCGGCGACCTCGACATCACGGTCGGCAGCGAAGCAGCGGTCAACATCACGGTCGAGGCGACTGACACCCTCGAAGACATCATGACGAAGATCAACGAGAGCGACGCCAAGGTGAACGCCTCGATCTTCTACGACGGCAGCAACTACCGGCTTCAAGTGCGAGGCAAGGACTCCGGGGCTGCCAACGCAATCACCTTCGGAGAGAACAACGGCGTCGCCCTTGGCCTCTCCACGCCGGCCAACACCGTGCAGGTCGCCCAGGACGCGATTGCCGTGATTGACGGCTTCAACGTCACTAGCCCGACCAACAAGATCGCCGGGGCGATCCAGGGCGTGACGCTGGCCTTGACCAAGAAGACCACGGAGCCCGCCACGCTCAGCGTCGAGACCGACTCGGACGCGCTTCAGGGCAAGATCAAGAAAGTCGTCGATGCGTACAACGCGGTGATCAGCAAGGTGCAAGTCACCGCCGGCTACGGCGAGCGCAAGGCCACCAACAGCGTGCTCGCCGGGGACAGCACCCTGCGCAACATCAACTCCAAGATGACGTCGACGTTGCTCAGTCCCAACGCTTCGCTGACCGGGAAGTTCCAGACGCTCAATTCCATCGGGATACAGCTCGAGAACAACGGCATGCTGAAGCTCGACACCACGAAGCTCACCGAGGCGTTGGGCGAAGATCCGGACGCCGTGGCGCGCATCCTCGCCGGAGACGACTCGACCCCGGGCATCATGGACGCGATGAGCGATCTGATGGAGGGCCTGGTCGAGCCCGACAGCGGCGCACTCACGGCACGCAAGGAAGGCCTCGAGGCGGAGACGAAGCGCCTGCAGGAACAGGCGGACAAGGAGCAGGAGCGCCTCGACCGCTACTCGGAGACCCTACGGAAGCAGTTCACCGCGATGGACTCGACCGTGGCCTCATACAACGCACAACTAGCCTACTTGATTGGCTGATCTGACCGTTTGAGTAGTCAGCAGTTCCAGCCCAGAGGACCTCGATGTTAGACGTCGCCAGCCGCTACAAACAAGTTCAGATCCAGACCTCGTCGCCGGGCGACATCTTGCTCGCCCTGTACGATGGCCTGTTCAGATTCTTGCGTGGGGCCCAGGTCTGCCTCGAGCAGAAGCAACGGGCCCGCGCCGGTGAGCTGATCAGCAAGAGCCACGCGATCATCAGCGAGCTCCTGATCGCGCTCGACCCGAAGCACAACCCGGAGCTCTGCCTGCACCTGAGCGGGGTATACGACTTCTGCCTGGATCGCCTCACCCAGGCGAACCTGAAGAGCGATCCGATGCTGATCGCCGAGGTGATAATGGTGCTGAGCCCCATCAAGGAGGCCTGGGAAGTGGCCGTACCTCAGGCAGCGCGTGAACAGACGCTGCCGAGGTGACATGCACAGCTTCCCGAACCCAGCCACCAGCGCCGCCGAGGGCGTGACCTACGTCCGCGGCGGCGGACCCGACGACTTCTGGGCCCACTTCCGCTCAGGCGCGAGCGTGAGCGTCGCCCGCGGCCGCGCCTGCCACTTTCCCGATCTGCCCAGTGCCGCTCCGGCGACGCGGGCCTACTACGAGCTGTTCGCCAGGCGCTTCCCCAATCTGAGCCGGGTGCTGGATGCGGGCTGCGGCTCTGGGGTGGGGACGCGGGTGCTCACGCGGCACTTTCGCCAGGTCGTCGCCGCAGACTCCGATGCCAAGGCTCTGGCCTTCTGCCGTGAGTATGCGCGCCATGCGGAAACGAAGCAGGTCAACGTCGAAGACGGTCTCGGTCGAGACCCCTTCAGCGGCGCCATCGTCGCCGATGTCTTGGGTCAGACCGCGTCGCCGCAGCGCTTCCTGAGGAGCCTACGTCGCTCTCTGAGTGACGGGGCCCCGCTGCTCGTTGTCGAGGCCCGCGCGGAGCTGACCCAGCGCCTCGAAGCCCCGACCCGTCGGGCGTTCTCCTCCCTGGAGCTCGCCCGCCTCCTGGAGAGCAGCGGCTTTCGCTTTCAAGAGTGGTTGCTCGAGGAGTCGAGCTTCCTGGTCTGCAGCGTCACGGCTCAGGAGGACGGGCTGTGGCAAGACCTCGACACCGTGGAGCGCGCAGTCAGCGAAGCCGAAGCGAACCCCAGCTCCACGAACACCCAGCGCGCGCTGAAGCAGCTGACGGAGTTCAGCGCTCGGGCAGCGACCCAGCCGAGACATCGCACCGAAGCGCTGCTGCTCGAAGCGCGCCTCGGCTGGCTGGAGAAGAGCGGCGATCGCACCGCGGAGGCCCTCCTCGCCGCTCAGCGCGCTGCTCCTGGTGACGCTCGCGCTTCCGCGAGGTTGTCCGAGCTGATGGTCGCCGTGGGTGCAGTGGGCGATGCGCTCGAGCTCGCGCTGTCCGCGCTGCGCATCGATCCGACTCATCCCGAAGCCGCACGTGCCTTCGCCCACGCAATCACCAAGCTCGGTCACGAGGATCGCTTCGGTGCTTGGCGGGCGGCGCACGCCTTGTCTCCGGCGGATCCGAGCATTGCCTCCGCGCTGGCCGAGGCGGCTGCGGCGAGAGGTGACACGGGCTTCGGCATTCGCGTGTTTCGCCATGTACGCAGCTACGGAGACCCCCTCCCCGCAGATTTCTGCCTGGCTTTGGCCTGGATGTTGGATGCGGAGGGCAAGACGGCGGACGCGCGCCTGGAAGCACGCACCGCTCGCGCCCTGGCGCCGAAGGACCCCGAAGTCCAAGCGCTCTGTGCGCACCTTGGCTGCTGAGCGGCCCTCCGCGTTCGCCGAGCCGAGGTACGTAGCCGTTTGCGTGGCCCCGGGTCCCGCGTTCTGGATACTATGATCCGGTGACGCAGGAGGATGCAGGGCGCGACCCGCCGGAGCTCGACGTCTTGCGCCATCGCGTCTCGGCGCTGGAGTCCGAGAACCTATCTCTGTATCGCGCGATCCACCTGCTCCACCAGGTCTCCAGTCTGGTGCGAGACGCCCTCGAGCTCGAGCCGACCTGCTACGCGCTACTCACCGGTGTCACCGCCGGGGTCGGGCTGGGGTTCAACCGAGCCATGCTCTTCACCACCTCGGAGGCCTCCGGAGATGCGCGCACGCGGCTGACCGCGATAGCCGCGGTTGGGCCAGCTGACGAGCGCGAGGCGGACGTCGTCTGGCGCGAAATAGAGTCCCTCGCACCCGACCTGCGCGCCCTGTACCAGGCGGGACTCGATCAATCCAAGGCCCCAGGTTCGCTCAGTCGTCAGGTGCGAAGGCTGGGTGTCGGGGTCGACGCAAACAATCCAATTGGACTTGCCGTACGGAGACAAGCGCTGGTCCGCGGGGAGGGCGACGACGATCTCGGGGGCCTGTTGGACCTGGAGACCGCGGTCGCGGTGCCGCTCTTCGACCGCCACGGACTGTGCGGCGTACTCTACGCCGACAACCCGTTCACGAAGCGCCGAGCAGACACCATCACCATCGAAGTGCTCGGCATGCTGGCCGATCAGGCCGGTCTCGCGCTCGAGAACGCCCGGCGCTTCGAGCGCCTGGCGCGCGAAGCGCGCACCGACGCGCTGACCGGCCTGGGGCATCATGGAGCGATGATGCAAGCGCTGCAGGATGCTCTGGCGGACGCCGCTCGCAGCAGCGAGCCGCTGGGCTTGGCGATGATCGATCTGGACGACTTCAAGCAGGTGAACGACACCCACGGCCACCTCGCTGGAGACGCCCTGTTGATGGCGATCGCGGAACGGCTGCGCGACGTGACGCGCGGCCGTGAGCTCGCATTTCGCTACGGTGGCGAAGAGTTCGCGGTATTGCTCCCGGGTGCGCCTCAGCGGGTGCTATCACGAGTCGGCGAGCGCCTGCGCAGCAGCGTGGGTGCGCGGCCGTTCAACCTGAATGAGCAGACGACCCTGCGGGTGACCTGTTCCGTCGGTGTCGCCGAGCTGCGACCCGGAGACAACGCGGAGACGCTGATCGATCGCGCTGACCAGGCCCTGCTGGCAGCTAAATCCTCGGGGAAAAACTGCGTGCGAACCACGAGTGGCGAGACCGCGACGTAGCCCCAAGGCATGCTCTCGACGCGATCGTGACCAAGCGTGACTCGGAAGCACACCGCTGACCATCGCGTCAGAGTCGAGGCGCGTTCGTGGTTCGTGTCCTGGACTGCCGCGGCGCAGCAAACCCCATGGTTCTCGGTGGTTACGCGCCGGGCCCGCGCGTTGCACAAGCCAACGCCCATATGAAGACTCATGCACTCGGACTTGGACTGGTGACCGCCCTTGCCGCTTCGAGCGTGCTCTCGCACGCCACCGACGCATCGGCTGAAGACTACGACGACCAGCGCTACGACTCATCGCGTAGCGATGGTTTGCGGCCTGGATCGCTGGACGCAGAGGATTTTCGTCCCTGGGATCACGGAGAGCTGACGATGGGCTTCATCGGAGGCCAGCGTTCCTACACGGCAACGAACTTCAGCCAGACGGGCAGCGGTGAACGCCTCAACCTGGACGAGCCGCTCAGCGGAGCTCCTTACGACCGCGTGACGGCGCTAGGACTACGCTACGACGCGCGTCTGGTCGTCAGCTACGTACGCATGACCGCAGGCTTCGACCTGCCCTTCGCTACCTACTCCACCAGCGACACCACCCAGCTCTACGACATCGGCGGACAGCCTCGTGAAGTGACGAGTCGCAGCCTGTACATGAAGGGGCTGCGCTTTGGCATCGGCGGTGAGCTACCCACTGGGACCCCGGTCACACCCTTCATCGACGTGATGGGCACGGTGAACTTCCTGGACACCACCTTGGTGGTCGACGACGAGAGCTACGACTTCGACGCCACGAGCTTCGGCTTCTCCGTGCGCGGTGGCGTTCGCCTGCAGGTTCGCCGCTGGTTCTTCGCCCAGGTCTCCGGGGAGATGGGCATCGCGAGCGACGTCGTCTGGGGCGGCGAGCTGTCAGTCGGCTTCTCGACGATGTAGGGCAACCCCTGACGCTCTGGGCGACCGTCCCCCGGCTGCGCGGCCTGGGGGAGCGTGTTACCAACTCGCGCCGAGTAGGCTCCTCAGACGCGAGGCTCCATGTCTTCGCGTAGCCCGCGCTCGATCCATACGAAGCCAAACGGCAGCACCGAGAGCACGAACTGCTTGGCGGATCTCGAAAGCGGCCACTCATGCTCCGACGCCGCGCGGAACAAGCTCACGAGGAACACGAGAAACAGCGCGCCGTGCAGCATGCCCACGACACGCACCGCCATGGGCATTGCGAACGCGTACTTGAGCGGCATCGCGATCCCCCGTAGCGCGAGGAACGAGAGCCCCTCGATGAAGCTCACCCAACGAAACAACCGCAGCTCATTCATCTTCCCACTCCCTCGATCCCACGGAGAGTGGGACATGGCGGCGGCGGCGCGCTGCGACGAGCTGACAAGTTGTCGCAGCTGCCACGGCCGCACCCGGATCAGGGGCGGAGAGCAAGCGACGGGCCGCGATTCGTGCCTGACGACGGCTACCACCTCAACCGAATCGCATCGATTCGCACGGACTCGCCAACTACCCACGTTCGGCCGACGCTGACCTCGCACAGGGCGCGTTCACGCAACGTCGATTCGCTCAGCAGGGCGCCGCCGAGTCTGAACGCCCGCAACGGCAGCTGGAGGACCTGGTAATTCCCGGTGCGCAGCGCCAGCGGCTTGATCGTGGAAGCCTCGATGTCGCCACACGCTCCGGCACCCGCTCCGAAAAGGACGCGCGCCTCGCCCCATGCGGCCACGGGCGAGCCCTCGATCGCGACCGCTAGCTCAACGTAGGCAGAGCTCTCGTCCAGGGTAGGGTAGGACATCGATGGCTCGGTCTTCAGATCATAGATCCCGACGTTCTCGTACGCAGCACTCGCGACCGACCCGTCATCCGGCCACCCCGGCCACGAGAGGAAGTCATCACCAGAGAAGGCGCGAGAAGGGTCCGAGTCGACCTCAGTCACCCCGTCTGGTCGAGGTCGCCCCGGGGAAACGGGGCGTTCATCGAACAGCACGTACTCGAGGAGTGGCGAAGCCTGGGTTCGACCGACCGCCACGTCGGAAAGCCCAACACAGCCCGCCGTGTCGTATGTCAGCAGCTGGGCTCGATACTCGACGCCTGGCTCCAAACCGTCAGTGATCGTGGTTCTGACCTGATCCACGTCTCCCGAGAGCCTGAGCTCGTACTGCCCCAGCTCGGGGTTGTCATCCTGGGTCCAGATCGCACCACCCAAGCCATCGGACTCGCCAGCCAGGGCTCGCTGGGTCGCCGCAGTCAGCTCTTCGGGCGTGCGACCAAGGACGAGTTTGTACTGCACGAAGTCCGCACGCGGAGAGAGCGGCTCCCAGCTCCAGCGGATCGTGTTGGGGGTCTGCCAGTCCACCTCAAAGTTTTCCACCAGGAATTTTGCACTGCACGCCGCAGCCTCTTGGCACACGCCAGCGACACAAGCCAAATCGTTCGGACAGGGCGCAGCCGACGAACATCGCTTTCCCTCCAACGCGACATCGTCGACGCTGCAGGCGCTGCTCAGGCCCCAGCACGCCGCGACGAACAAGCTCGATAGACGCCGCACTCGAGGATGCTCGCACAGTATTCCGCACGTGAGAACTGGCTATGTCTCTGCCTATCGGGTTGCCGAGAACCGTGTCTCTCCGCGCCCTGCGTCCTGATCCGCGCGGAGCACGCTTCACGCTCGCAAGACGTCGAGGTGCGGTCGCGGCGCCAGTTGCCGGGCAGGGTGTCGATCAGCACCCTGGCACTGTTCAGTTCGCGAGCGGGAAGAGCCCGATGTTCACCCTTTGCTGACCGGGGTAGGCAGTCGCGTCGCCCGCTCCAAGGAGCGGCGAGGCGTCGGAGGGAGAGTAGTCGGCCTCGACGCCAGGATCGCCGCTGAGCGAACCTGCTTCACCAGAGTACTCGGATCGGTACTCCGAGAGGCTCATGGCGCGTTCAGTGCCTGACCAGTTCGCATAGACATAGATGGCATGCTCACCAGCAAAGAAGTTGAAACCCGAGTCGAAGCCTTGCGCGAAGTAGTAGTCGGGCCACGTCGTCGTCCCTCCCGCCTGAAAGTAGATCCCGCTCTTTCCTCGGAGGAACAGGTTGTTCCGCAGCCAGGGCTGGGTTCCGAGCCGTGGAACGACGACGCCGCGCGCGGTGTCGACGAACGCGTTGTTGTAGATCTTGCTCGGCCACACGTTGCGTTCGGCTTCGGCCCGCTCCAGGGCACGGTCGCTGATCTGGACCCCCGTGTCGCAACGCAGGAAGAGGTTCTCTCGAATGTCATAGGCCCCTCCTCCGAAATCCCGCTCGTCGCACCCACGCCAGTCGCAGCGATGGTCGGCAGTGTGGACCCCGTCGGCGATATCGTGGATGTAGTTCCCCACGACATGGATGTGGGATGAACCGTTCTTGGTGCTCACTGCCGTGCCCACGCCATCGAAGACCTCGTTCTCGCACACCCAGATGTCCGCGTCCTCGCCCGTCACCATGAACGTGATGCCGTGTGAGTTCACCGCCCCCCCCCAGTAACGGGAATCAGAGACGCGATTGCGCCGCACGATCGCTCCGTCGGCGCCCCACAACCTCAAGTTGTAGGAGTTGTCATTCCCGTTGGCGTTGTGCGCGAACGAGGAATCTTGAATGACCACGTTCGAAGCGTTCTCGGTGAAGATGGCGCTCGACTGAGTGAAGCGCGTTTCCACGCCTTCAATCCACAGGTAATCACTTCCGTTCGCGTAGACGAAGCCATGTTGAGATGCTTCGAAGTCCGTGCTCGGCACGTCGAGGCCAGACGGTGGACGGAGATAGAGATAGCAGCCAGCGTTGTCGCCATCGCAGGCGTTGCCATCGGCATCTGCCTTGGTCCAGGTGCCGGCGTCGACCAGTTCGGAGGCGGGCGCGTGGCTACGCACGCCATCTCGCGTCTCCATCTCGTGCAGCACGCGCTGTCCCGCGCTGGTCCAGAACCCGGTGGGGTCATTCGCCAGACCGCTGACGTCCGCTCGCCATAGCCCAGCTTGGGCAGGCTCGAAGTCGGCTCCCCGGATCGCTGCCGAGCCGAGCACGACGGGCCGAGCGCCCTCTTCGGCACGGATGACGAAGTACGCTTCCGCGGTCCCTCGACGGTTCACCGTCATTCCTTGGCGGTACACGCCCTCCTTCAGGGTCAGCACCGCTGGCGCTCGGTCCAGAGCCTCGAGGGCGCGGTCGAATGAGCAGAAGGGCTGATCGCGGGATCCCGCGCCCGTGTCATCGCAGCCCTCGACGCCGACGAACGCTTCCGGCCAGTCCGTACCGACCGCACGATGATCGGGCTCGGGACACGCAGGTCCCGCCCCTGGGCTTCCTGGGCGAGGTAGAGGCCAATCATCCGCGGATGAGCCCGCCGTCCCCGCCGCGCCCCCAGGCGACACCGAACCCGCGGTGCCCCCAGCGCCGCCCGCCATCGAAGCGTCGGCCCCCGCAGCCCCACCATCTGGCGCACCGCCTCCTACGCCACCTGCTCCGCTCCCACCGCTCCCACCGCTTCCCGGTGGATCTGGCTCGGTTCCGCCTCCGCACGCCGCAACCGACGCACACACCACAGCGCACCACGCCGCCTGAGTCATCCGCCGTCTCATCGCTACCTCATTCAGTTGCTGCGACAGCCGATGCGGCTCCGGGCGACGACCACGTCGTCATAGCGAGTGACCTGCGCCTCCGGCACCGTGATCCCTCGCTGTTCCTTGGCGTCGAGCGTCCCCTTCTCGTAGTAGGCGTCCAGGGTGACAGCCTTCAAGCCGACCTGCGGGTCAGTGCGGAAGTTGAAGCCCTCGAACGCCTGATCGTCCTGAAAGTACTGGCCATGGGAATAGAAGCTGTCTCGCAACCAGCGCCCTCGGGGTGTTCCGGTGCGATACTCGCCGACCAGCTGATCGTCGACGTAGACCGCGAGTTCTCCGTCATAGCTGCCAGGCGTGTTCGCCTTGGCGAAGATCTCGACACAGAACCACTGGTCGCGCGGGAACGCGGACTGGTCCGCAGGATTGAAGTTGTTGCCGTAGTAGGGCGTGGAAGAAGGGCCGTTGTAGCCCGCGCAGTTCGGATCCGTGGAACCGTCGTTGCACTCCCAGCTGCGCATCTCGTGCCAGTACACGTAGAACGAAAACGCTCCGTTGTCCTTCGCATCCAGGTCGAACCAGAACCCTTCGTTTCCGGAAGGCACCACCGCAGCCAGACCGTCGCTGTCGAAGCCGGGGTTGCCCGCCGCTACCCTCACCCAGTGATGTGGCACCGCGGTGTCGCCGACGTACTGAGTGTAGAAGCGCCAGTACATCTGCTCCTCGCGTTCGGGGAACTTGAAGCGTGCCTGCGCTGAGATGTACTGCTGGCTCGCCAGCATCGTACGTGTGACGTTCGC
>JAGQIY010000510.1 GCA_020430865.1 Myxococcales bacterium | reverse complement strand
CTGCAGCCGCGCGCGCAGTCGAGTCGGCCGCGCGGAAGACCGGGTGAGCGGCGCCGGTTGCCGCTGCGACTGACGCTCGAGTGTCGGCGGCGGGCTCCCCTGCGCACCTGTTCCGCGTGGATGTGCTCGACTCGTCGCCGACCTGTCACGAACGCAGAGAATTGCACATGGCAATGGTTGGAAGCGATCGGGGGCTGGCGCGCGATCGGAGCACCGCTCGGGACTCTCGGTTCTCTGGCCGATTTGGTGGCCCTGTTACCCACCTCGCCGACGGCTGTAGGACAATCCTGATTCGCGCCACGGGCGTTTCCTGCGTGATGTAGTAGCCTGCGGTTCGCATGCTCCCCTCTCCCCATTCCCGTACTGCAATGCCCCCAATCCAACGTCTCCGTGATCGGCGTCGCCTGCTTGGTTCGGTCCTGGTGCTCGGTGCTCTGAGCCTGGTGAGCGTGAGCGCCAGCGCTCAGAGCCCGGCGGAGATCCAGCAGGCACGTACCCTCTACAGCCAAGGTCTGACGCAGGAGGCGGCCAGCGACTGGGCGGGCGCTCTGGCGTCTTTCGAGAAGGTCGCCCGTATCCGCATGACACCGCAGGTGCGGTTCCACATTGCGCGCTGCAAGGAGCAGCTCGGCCGCCTCAACGAGGCGCTCGGCGGTTATCGCCTCGCGGAGCACGAAGCTGCGACGACCGACGGGGTGCCCGAGAGCGTCCTGCAGGAGGTGCGGACTGCGCGCGAGGCGCTCGAGAAGCGAGTGCCACGCTTGATCATCGAGCGCGGTGAGGGAGCAGACTCTGCGAAGATCGCCCTCGATGGGGTCGAGCTCGGGCAGGCGCAGATCGGCCGAGAGGTGAACGTCGACCCTGGGCCTCACGTGATCAAGGTCACGCTGCCCGACGGCCGTCGCTTCGAGCGCACGGTGCAGGTCAAGGAGGGTGAGCAAGACCAGGTGATGCTCGACGTCCCTCCGGACCTGCAGCCGGCCGTCGACGAGGAGGCCGGAGCCGGGAAGGGCGAGGATCAGCAAACGGGCAGCGGCGCAGCCTTCGACACCAGAGACAGTGCTCCCGCTGCCTCTGGCAGTCCGATGCCATGGATCATCGGTGGCCTGGGCGTAGCGAGCCTCGCCGCGAGCGGCGTCTTCTACATGCTGCGCAATCAGGCCAACTCCGACCTCGACTCGGAGTGCATCAACGACGTTTGCCCCGACACCCTGGAGGACACGCAAAGCCGTGGGGAAAATTACTCGATGCTCACCGGCGTCACTCTGGGCATCGGTATCGTCGGTGTGAGCGTCGCCGCGATCTGGCTCCTGACCGGTTCGTCCGGCGGCGAAGCCAAGGCGGCGAGCGGCAAGCACTTGCGCTTCGACGTGGGCTTCGACCCGCGACGCCCCTCGGTGGGGCTCGCCGGCCACTTCTAGTCATGCGCTTCCAGGGTAAGCGCGCCATCGTCAGCGGAGCGGCGAGCGGCATCGGGAGAGCGTGCGTCAGCGCGTTGCTGGCGGAGGGAGCCCAGGTGATGGCCCTCGACCGCGCGGAATTCGCGTGTGACGCGCAGCTCAGCGGTCAGTGTGATGTCAGCGACGCTGAGGCGGTGGCGCAGCGGTTCCAGGAGGCGCTCGACACCTTTGGTGGCGTGGATGTGTGCCTGGCCAACGCTGGCGTCCTGGGCAGCCTCGCGCCGCTCGAGGAGCTGTGCCCCGAAGACTGGCTGGAGGTCCTGCGGGTCAACCTGATCGGGACCTTCAACTGCCTGCAGCAGGCAGCTATTGCCATGCGGAAGCAAGGGGCCGGCGCCATCGTCTGCACCGCCAGCGTCGCTGGCTTGCGCTCGGGAGCCGGTCCGATAGCGTATAGCGCCAGCAAGGCCGCAGTGATCAACCTGGTACAAACCGCCGCCCAGCAGCTCTCCGGCAGCGGCGTGCGAGTCAACGCCGTGTGCCCCGGACTCGTCGAAACGGGGATGACGCGGATGGTCTTCGACATGGCGCGAGCGAGGGGCAGCGAAGGCAAGATCGGCCAGCTGAATCCCCTGCGTCGCGCGGGACGGCCGGAGGAGATCGCCGAGGCCGCGCTGTTCCTGGCCTCGGACGCCAGCAGCTACCTCAACGGACAGGCGATCGCCGTGGATGGCGGGCTGAGCTCGAGCCTGCCGGTCGTGCCGGGACGCTTCATGTGAACTAGACTTCACCCGGGTGTGGTGAACTGCCGTTGATGGCGGGAGGCGCCCGGGGAGAGATGCGTGACGCTCGACGAGAGCTGCGATCCAGCGACGACTCGCGGGTTGGTACGGCTTTCGCTATCGCTTTCGCTGGCGGTGAGCGGGGCTAGGGAGAACGGGAGCTAGCGTGAGCAGGGCTAGGGAAAGCAGGGCTAGCGTGAGCAGTCGTGCGACGCTGACGGTCTCTTGGGGGCTGCTGCTGATCGGCGGCTTGCTCCTCCTGGGCTGTGCTGCGCCCGTGTTGAGCCAGGATGGTCAGCTGGTGTTCTCCGAGGGAGGACAGCGGGGCGCGTCCGTGTTGACCGCGAACGGCGTCCAGTTCATCGATCGCGGTGAGCGTCCGCAACCCACGCGTCGCAGCAGCGCGTTCGAGCCCTGGGTCCCTCCCACAGGCTTCCTGCTGCCCGCGAATGGCGTGCTGACGCGCCGGTCGAAGCCGATCAGCGTGGCGGGACGCGGGGTGAGCTTCGTCGTGCGCACCAGCGACGTCTACGCGCCGACCTGGGGCGGAGAGCTGCTGCTCCGGGTCGACGTCATGGTTCCGGCGCAGGCGTTTCCCCACCTCCAGTCCGAGCTGCGTTCTCCTACGGAAATGGTTCTGGTGGTGGACTTCAGCAATCCCGAGGCGCTCGAGCTGGTCTACACGGCCCTCGAACAGCTGGGGGCAAAGGATCGCGTGATGGTGCTCGACGCGCGTCGGAACCAGCGCCTCGTGCCCCTGCTGCCGGGCACCCATCGTGCGCTGATCGCTGGAGCCGTCGAGCAGAACCTGACCCACCCTGGCGCGCCGCGGAGCGCGCTCTACGGTGCGCTCGAAGCGGCAAGCAGCCAACTCCGTGCCGCAGGTCATCGAGGCCGGGCGCTGATCATCAGCGATGGGATCGGCTTCAGCGAGACTCGCGGCGGCGTCCCCGAGCGCGCTCTGGACGCTCTGCAGAGGCAGCTGGGGGAGAGGCTGCTTCTCATCGCTGCCGACGAGCACTCGGCGTTTCCCTCGCGGGCTTTGGTTGCGAGCGGTGGGCTGGAGCAGCGTCTCGAGACCCTGGTGGACTGGTTGCCGCCGCCCGGCCCTGTCGTGATTCACGACCTCACCCTCGAGCTGACCTCGGCGCCAGCCCCAATGCGTATCCTCGAGGCATCGGGTTCCGAGGTGGAGTGGGGGCTCGAGGCCGATCGCATCCCGCTCGGCGACTTCAACCTGGGCGAGTCCCGCACCGAGGTCTTGCGTGTGTCCATCCCGGAATGGCTCGAGGGGCAGCCTCTGGTCCTCAAGCTCCGCGCCAGCTACCGGGTGGAGGGGCGCCGCGGCTACTCACGTTCCCGCTTGAACCTTGGGTTACGCTACAGCGAGGACATCGAGCTGTTGGCGAATGAACGCAACGGCGACGTGATCGCGTACGCCTCGGGCCTCGCGATGGTGCGGCGATTGGAGCGTGTGTTCCAGGGCAGCGACGTGGACCGCCTCGGGGGGCTCACCGGAGTGGTCCAGTGGCAAGCGCGGTCCCTCGAGCGCATGGCGCGCGTGAGTCGAGACCCCAGCCTGGCTCAACAGGCCGAGGTCTTGCACACGCTGCTCGAAGCAACCGAGTAGTCAGCTGGAAACACGCTCGCAAAGTGTCGCGTTGATGCATGGAAAAAGCGCGACTTCCGCTGCGCTGCACCGAGGCCGCCAGTCGTCTCGACCCACCCTTGACGACGTGAGACTACGTTGACGCCAGCAAAAACTTTCGAGTTGTGCTGGAGGGTGACACGCGCCCCGATCCAAACTAACGGCTCCGGGTGTCTCCGCGCTCGGAGTCGCGTTCCTTGCTTCTCACCCATCGTCCGCCACGCGCTTGGCGGCCCAGGCATCCCGGGTCCATGTCCAGTTCTTCTCGCTTCGTTTTTGCTTTGTTCGGGTTGTCGCTCGCGGCTTGCACCCTCGACCGCGGCGGCGCTGGCCTCACCAGCACCGTAGGCAGCAGCGGCGGGAGCGGCGGGGCAGGAGCGGCTGGCAGCTCTCAGGGTGGCTCCTCCGCGGGCAGCAGTGCAGTAGGTGGCAATCAGAGCTTTGGTGGCTCCAGCGGCGGCAGCGGCGCGGCCGGGGGAAGCGGTGGCGTGGGGGCGGCGGCTGGCGTCGGTGGAACGGGAGGCATCACGACCGGCGGCGTTGGCGGTGCCGTGGGGAACGAGTCGAACTGCACGGACGGTGTCGACGAAGATCAGGACGGCATGACCGACTGCGCCGACAGCGACTGTGCTGGCTATGAGTGCGTGGACTCGACGCCGACCGGGTGGACTGGCTACTTCAGGCTGCGCGAGCACTCGAGCTATGACCCCTCCGCGCCAAAGCTGCCGTGCGCAGGTGGACTCTCGCCGGCCAGGTACTTCACGGATCCAGTGGCGCCGACCTGTACGGCTTGTTCCTGTGCGCCGCTGAACGGCGCGACCTGCGGGGATACTCCGATCTTCTGCGCCACGGGCAACAAGAGCTGCAACAACCCGAGTGACTGGACGAGCAGCCTGGCCGATGGTGGCTGCCACAAGCCGGGCGGAGGTAACCAAGGATCCTGCTACCTCGGGCAGCCGTCGGTGACCGATGCCGGGACCTGTCAGCCTCAGGGTGGAGAGGTCGTGGACACACCGCTGTTTGGCGGGATGATCGACATCTGCGGTGAGTCCACGTCGGGCGGTGGCGGGTGCGGAGCGCAGACCTCGTGCGTCGAGCGAGCGTCCCTGGACTACATCGGCTTCGTATGCGTCCGTCAGATGGGTGTCCACGACTGCCCCTCGGGGTGGAACATCCGGCGGGTTGCGTCTGCGAACGGGACCGATGGACGGACCTGCTCGTCCTGTAGCTGCTCTCCGAACACCACCTGCAGCCCTGGGACTTACAAGGTCTACGACTTCAATGACTGCACCGGGGATGACTCGACCATCAGCTCGACCTCGTGTGGAGATATCAGCGGTCGCATGGACTTCAGCACCTGGGCGCTGAAGCGGAACAGCCGGAGCGTGGTGGGGGGAGACTGCACCCCAAGCGGTGGGGTTCCTGGCGGCCAGGTCGATCTCACAGGAACCCAGACCTTCTGTTGCCGTCCGTGATAAACACGGCGCGATGGTCGCGCTAACCGACCCCCAAGAGCTCGTCGGAGCGGTGCTGAACCGCACCTGGAAGCTGGTGCGCGTGATCGGCCAGGGCGGGCTGGGCATCGTCTACGAGGCGCACCATCAGAGCTCGCCAGGTTCGTGGGCGGTGAAGCTGCTGCAACACGAGTTCGTGGAGGAGGAGACCACGGTCGCGCGCTTCTTGGCCGAGGCCGAGGCGGCGAAGCGCCTGGATCATCCGGGAATCGTCCGCGTCTTCGAGGCCCAGCGCGCTGAAGACGGGACTCCCTACCTGGTCATGGAGCTGCTGAGCGGTCAGTCGCTCCAGTCGCTGATGAGTGGCCCAATGGCTCCCACGCGCGCGGTCGCGATCTGTGGGCAGCTCCTCGACGCGTTGGACGCCGTGCACCGTGTCGGTGTGATCCATCGTGACGTGAAGCCGGACAACGTCTTCGTGCTCCCGGCGCCGGAAGGGGAGCGCGTGAAGCTACTCGACCTGGGGCTGGCTCGAGTCATGGACGCTGCCGGTGGGATGAGCCGCAAGACCAAGACGGGAATGATGCTGGGGACGCCCGGCTACATGAGCCCCGAGCAGATCAAGAACGTCAAGGAGAGCGATCTGCGCTCGGACCTCTGGGCGGTCGGCGTGATCCTGTACGAGCTGCTGAGCGGGCGGCAGGCATTCGGGGCGCCAACCGAGTTCGCGCGCATGACGGCGGCGCTGACCGAGGCCATCGTCCCCTTGGGTTCGATCGCGCCTGAGCTGGCGGCGTGGGACGGGTTCTTCGATCGCGCACTCGCGAAGGAACCCATCGAGCGCTTTCAGACAGCGAGCGAGATGCTCTCGGCGCTGCGTGCCGTCCCCACCGGCCCTGCTTCGGTGGTGCCCGCTGCGAGCGCCGTTCCCAGCACTGCTGCCTCCCCCCCAACCCTGGCTGGAGCGCCGATGCAGGCAGCGCCATCGCTGGTGAGCGCACCGGCGCCTGGAGTGCCACGCACGAATACTCGAGTATCCGCCGACAACCCGGTGATGTCCGAGCATCAGGACCGCCACGTCCCGCCACCAGTTCAGGTGGTCGAGCAACGGCGCGGGCCCCGGGTTTCCCTCTGGGTCGCGCTACTACTCGCTGGGGCTTGCTTGTGTCTGGGCCTGCTCCTCGGCATGCTCCTGGGCCGCTGAAGTCAGGTGGCACGTCGCCTCGCTGACCCGCGAACACTTCACACCTCAAGCAAGGGATCGAGATGACTGACCTGAACGCGCGCTGCCTGGACGCATTCCCCGAGTGGCTCAAGACCTTGGGTTCGGATATCGCGTCTCTGGCCGAGTTACTCGGGCAAGAAGCGTTGGACGAAGGCACCCGCAGGTGGGTGGCCGGTGGCATCAACTACCTCTTCAAGTCCCTGGATTTGATTCCCGACGGAATCGAAGATCTGGGATTCATCGACGACGCCTTCGTGGTGCGCGTCGCAGCCGCCAAGGCGTTGAGCGGCGCGCCAGACGACGGAACGTTGAAGCGCCTCGCGGGGGACGCAGAGATCATCGAGGCGTTCCTGGAGGAGGACTACGCCCGGCTGCAGACCTACGTCTCCGGGCTGAGCCAGGTCGCTGCGCGCGGTCGTACCGTGGACGAAGTGGTCGCCGACGCCGCGCTGCGCGAGCAACTGGTCAGCGAGGCCAAGGCCTGGGCGGAGAGTTACGAGGCACCCACCTTCGCGCGAGACGAGAAGAACCTGGTCAAGCTGAGGGCGTTCCTGGCGACGAAGCTGCCGAGCTGAGCTCCGGGTTTGGGGGTGAGGGTTTGCTCTCACCCCCAGCGTGCGTCGCTGTGTGTGACTGGCGCACGAAACCGCGGCTGAAAGGGGGCGTCCGCTCGGGGTCGGTGACGAAGCTGCGCCGGATCAGCGATCGGAGCCCCGCGCGTTCTTGTTCTCTCCCTCCGAGGAGGCGATCAACTCGTTCAACAGATCGCGACACTCGGGCTTACCCTTGAGGTGGCCCACCAGCAGGTTGCTGTTCTCCATGAACGACTTCTCGTAGCGGAGACCTTCACGGGATCGCGCTGCGACCTTCTCGCGTCCCTGCGCGAGGTCTTCTTCGAGCGCCTCGGCGTAGCGCGCCAGCTGATCGCGCAGCTCCTCGATCTGACGGCGCAGGTCGCGGGCGACGGCTTCCTTGGCTTCACGCTTGCTGCGTCGAGTCTCCAGCCACTGGCGCTTCGACTCCACCAGCGCGCGGCTCGCGCCAGCGCGCTCGAAGATGGCGCGAGAGCCCCTTCCAGCGCGTTCGGCTGCGTCCGCTTGCGAGAGGGTCTCCAGCGCCTCCTTCTCCGTGCGAGAGAGCTCCGTGCGGGCAGCTTCCTCCTCCTCGGCGAAGGCGGCGGCGTCGCGAAGCGAGCGCGACTCCTCCTGCGCCAGCTCCTCCACCTTGCGGCCGATCTCCGCGCGGAGAGCGCGACCCCGCCGCTCGAGGGCTTCCAGCTTGCGGGTGTGACTCGCGATCTCGCCTTCCAGGCCATTCGCCTTGGCGGCGGTGTCCCAGAGCCG
>JAGQIY010000040.1 GCA_020430865.1 Myxococcales bacterium | reverse complement strand
TTCGGCGTTGGCCTGAGAGGGAGTGTTGTAGCCCGAGAGCTTGCGCACGAACTGCAGCGCGGCGGCGCGGATCTCGGCTTCATTGGCTGGTGGCTCGAAGTTGAACAGGGTCTTGATGTTGCGACACACGGCTCGGACTCTCTCTCTAGGGGGCGTTGCTGATTCCTCGCGGTAGGGCCAGTGGCGGCCATCACTCCAGGCTCAGCACGGCGATCGACGTCGGCTCGCCAGCGCTGCCATCTTCCGGCCAGTAGCCGTCCGGACCGGGCGGCAGCGACCAGTGTTCGAGGTGTCCGGCGGGCGGACTCCGCTCGCGGGACTGCCCGGGGTCGCCGGTGGGCAGCGAGAAGTCCACGATGACGAAGCCCTGGGGGTATCCGCGGAGCAGGGTGCCCGCGTTGACGATGCCGAGCGAGGCCTCCACACCCGGGACGTCGATGGGCTCGCTGCCCACCACGGAATGATGGAGCCCGAACTGTCGCAACATCACCTGGTGCGTATGACCGTTGATCACCCAGCGCCAGGGTCCTTCGAGCAGACTGATCAGGCCGTCGTTGGTCGAGAGCGCAAAGCCGGAGTCATCGGGTTTGACGCTCAGCAGGTCGTCGTTCCCGAGGCCATGACACAGCTTCACGCGGCCACGCGGCGTCTCGAAGTCGAGGCTGACGGGGAGCGCCTCGAGGTAGTTCCTCGAGGATTCGTCCACCGAGTCCGCGGGCGTGGTCACCGCCAGATCGCGCTCGGCACCGGTCAGGAACCAGCGGTCGTGGTTACCGCGCACCGTGCGCACGTCGTGGGCTCGAAGCAGCTGGATGGTGCGGTTCGGATCACCAAAGCCGTCCATCAGGTCTCCGACGCACACCACCAGGTCGAGGTCCGCTGAAGCGAATTGCCGGAGCACGCGTTCGAGCAGCCGGTCCTCGCAGTGCACGTCGCCGATGCAGCCGACTCGCCGGTGCACGCCTTCGAGCTGCTCTACCTGGTGCGTGAGATGCATTCTTCGTTCCTTGCCGCCGTTCGGTCCCTCGTTCGCGCTCGTCTCGTCGGAGCCTGCCGCGACTGCCGGCCCTCGCAAAGCCTGCTGTGGCCGAGACGCAGACGAAAGACTACGCTCGGTGCATGGGGGTGGGTTTGGGGGTGAGGGTTTGCGTCGTCTGCGCTGTCTCCGCCCTGAGCGCAGCCTGCCAGAGCGGTGCCGTCTCCCCCCCGACCAACCCCGATCCGCAGCCAGGGGCCCCTCCAGGGACGTCCGGAGCCCCGCTGAGCACCGACTCGCCAGACCCGTGTGCGGCGCGACGGAGCTGCGACGCATGCGTCATGCAACCTGCTTGCGAGTGGTGCGCCGGACAGGAGCACGACTGCGTGAGTCGAAGTGCCCAGCGGCCTTGCTCGGGCTTGAAGCTCACGGCGGTGCCTCACTGCATCAACGATCCAGGAGATCCCGTGGCTCGGGATCGCAAGCGCATCGAGGAGCGCCTCGGAGTGACGCTGGGCAACATGACGCCCGACGCACCCCCGATCAGCGGAAGGCTCGAGAACTTCTCGGGTGTGGTGCACGCGGTGGAGCGCGGGCGCTGCTATTTCATGCTGGCCACCCTCGCCCCCGACGCCGAGCCGGGCAAGGCCATGACGCACTTCTCTTGGCGCACCAAGACCGAGAGCGAGGGCAGCGTCGGCGGCGCCGCGGTGGCTGGGCAGATGCTTGGTTCCGGGCGATTTTGCCCACTGAGCAAGGGCACGCTGCGCTTCTACTTCGGTGACCTGACCGGGCCACCAGTGCAATCGAACGGACGCGGTGGCGTCGTCGTTCAGGTCTACAGCGAAGCCATAGACCCAGCAGAGCTGAGCGCCCTGGAGGGGCGACGCGACGCGCTCCTGCGCAAGATCGACGAGCTGCCTGCAGACTGTGACGGCTACAGCTACGACTGCGGAAACGATCGCGATCACTGCGAACGCGACTGCTGGATGAGCTACCGAGTGGGCGACAACGAGCGAAATCGCTGCGAGCGAACCTGCGAACAGCTGGAGAGAGACTGCCTGCGGCGCTTCCGGCGGCGCTGCGGCTACTAGTCCATGTCCCAGTGCGCGCGAAAGCGCCCACTGCTCGGCATCTGGAACACGTACACGCTGATGCGCCCGCCCTCCAGCGCCTTCCACATCCAGCGCTCCTTGCACTCGACGACCTGCTGGAAGAAGGCCTGCGGATCGCTCGCGCCGGCGTGGTGCTTGAAGTCTGCCTGGGTCCAGCAACCCTGATAGATCCCCGGCGTACCGCCATCGAAGAGCCAGCGCTCACCCTGCCAGGAGATGTACGTTGGTGTCGTCAACAGCTCGCGCATGACCTCTGGATCGAGTCGGGCTCCGACCCAGTCTTCGCCTAGCTCGACCAGCGGCACACGCTCGGAGTGGCGCAGGCCGCTGCCGCCCGGCACGCCATGAGTCAGGCCGCTCTGCGCCTGCTCCCAGGTGATCATTCCGAACTCGGTGTCCTTGCTGATGGCCGCCCGGAAGTCCCTGAGCGCGGCGTAGGAGACGACGATCTCGTCAGACATTCCATCTGGAAAATGCACGAGGTCGGCACACTCATGGCAGACCTCGTCTTCTCGCTCGTCGCAGTCGAGGCCGTTGATGGCGTGGCACTCGGGACACTCGATCATCAGCGCGCAACCCATGCCGAGACGGAAACAAGGCACCTGCTCTGCGCCGGTGAGGCAACAGGTGGAGAGGCCGACGTACTCCGCCGCCTCTTCCACGGCGGCCGCGAAGAGCGGAAACGTCGCCCCGATGTCATCGAAGTTCGTGGCCAAGCAGTGTGCAGCTTTGGGGGCCGGCGAGCCCTACGTCAAGGCTTCCGGCACAAGAACGCCGCTCTCCGTGGCGCCAGCGCGTAGCGACCGTAGCTGCGCCGCACGCTGACGCGGAATCCCACGCTGCGCAAATCCGTCGTCAGCGTCCACTGCATGAAGGAGCCTCCCGGCGCTTCGACTACCCGGCGGAACGACGGCGCGCGGGAGGGCGTCGCCGGGCTTCGCAGTAGCCCAGCACCTCAGCGAGGGCCGTCACCGCGCTGCACCGTGGAAAGTCCAGGGGCGTACACCGATGCCTTACGGAAACGCGCACCGGGAACCTGACGTCGACTCACCAGCCAGAGGTCCCAGGCTCGCCCTTGAACGGGCCCACGAGCTCGCGGGTCACCCAGCCCCCGTAGAACTCTCCAGGCTGGGGCTTTACCCGCTCTCCCGCGACGAGGCACTCCACTCGCCCCGGGTAGAAGGCGATCGCACCGGCAAGCGCCTCGAAGCCAGCCTTGGGGCGATCGTAGCTCCATCCCACCGGTCGTTCCGAGCCGCGTAGTGCCCAGTAGCTCGCCTCGCCTTTCCACTCGCAGTACGAGCTGCCAGCGCAGCGCTGCAGTTCCTCGAAGCGGACGTCTTCCGGCAACACGTAGAACGTCGGAGGGCTCGCGGTCTCCAGCACGCGCATGGCTACCCTCGAGCAGGCCAGCAGCACGCCAGCGGCGACGACCTCGACCAAGCGGGAGTCGGTCTCTACCCGAGGTGGCCGCGGATAGTCCCAGACGGATTCCTGATCGGGCCCCGGTTCAACGGCGAACGGGGGCCGAGACTGGCCATACCACTGCCATCCATACCGCTCCGTCATCGCATCAGCTTCGTGGATCCTCCCCGCCAGTCCTATCACCCAGCGGGGTCTTGCGCGGTATTGGACCCGATCCAGGCGTTCACCAGCCCTGACGCGATGGGCCGCCAGACAAAAGCGACCGGGCTCCGCACCTACCGTACGGAACCCGCTTCGATGATCAGCCAGCTGAAGCGCTCGAACCGCTAGCTGAAGCTCTCGACCAGGTTCAGGAAGGTCAAGACCGGATGACCGGTGCCACCCTTGGGCAGCACGCCGCGCGGTGCGTCACTGAACGCGGGCCCAGCGATGTCGCAGTGCACCCACGGCACCTCACCCACGAACTCGCGCAGGAACAGCGCCGCAGAGATGCTGCCGCCCCAGCGCTCGCCCGTGTGCTTCAGATCGGCGCAGTCGCTCTTGAGCTGCTCTCGGATCTCGGGCAGGAGCGGCATGCGCCAGAAGTTCTCTCCCGCGTCCTTGGCCGCGTGGTCCACGCTGCGAGCCAGCTTGTCGTCGTCCGTGTAGAAGCCCGTGCAGTTCTTGCCCAGCGCCACCATGCAGGCGCCGGTCAGGGTCGCGGCGTCGACGATCAGGTCGGGCTCGAGCTTGCGGGCGTAGGCCAGAGCATCGGCCAGAACCAGGCGTCCTTCGGCATCGGTGTTGATGATCTCCACCGTCTTGCCGTCGAGCGAACCGAAGATGTCTCCAGGGCGGTAGGCCGCGCCATCGGGCATGTTCTCCGCAGCGCCGATGATGCCGTGGACCTCCACGTTGGGGCTCAGCTCGGCCATCGCGGACATCACGCCCAGGACCGACGCGGCACCCCCCATGTCGCTCTTCATCTCGCCCATGCCAGGCGCGGGCTTGATGCACAAACCGCCGGCGTCGAAGGTGAGCCCCTTGCCGACGAAGACGATCTTCTTCTTCGCGCGCTTCGGGACGTAGCTCATGTGGATGAAGCGCGGCTCGTTGGAGCTGCCCTGCCCCACGGCGTAGTGGAGCTTCATGCCGGCCTTGGCGATGCCCGCCTTGTCGAGCACCGTGATCTTCAGCTTGCCCGCCTTGGAGATGTCCCTGGCGATCTGCGCCATCCGCTCCGGGGTCAGCTCGTTCGGCGGCTCGTTCACCGCATCACGAGCGACGCAAATCGAGTTCCCCACGGCAACACCTCGCTCGACGGCCTTCTTCTCCGCTGCGCTGGGCTTGCCGGACTTGAACACCTCGACCTCGGCGATCTCCTTCTTCGGCTTGCGCTCGCCGGTCAGGTACTTGGTGAAGCGGTAGGCCCCGAGCACCACACCTTCGCCAAGGCTACGCACCAGAGCCCCGGAGGCCTTGTCCGGAGGCACCAGGCCGAGGCTGGTGGCGAGCAGGGCGTTGCCGCAGCGGGCTGCTGTCGCGGCGAAGATGCGCAGGCGGGCGGCGTCGACGCCGCGCTTCGGGCCAAGGCCAATCAACAGGATGCGCTTCGTCGGGAGCCGCCCGCCGGTCTGCACCTCGAGCAGCGTGTCCGGCGCACCCGAAAACTCCGCACGCTCGGCCTCGGCGAACAGGGCGCCTTCCAGCGCACCGTTGAGGGCGACCAGGAGCTTCTGCTTGTCCAGCGCACTCTGGATCACGCCAACGGCCAGAAGGTCGGTGCTGGCGGTCAACGGGTCCGCCGAGGAAAGTCGAATGCTGAGCGCCATCTAAAGCTCCCTCTCTTGGGTCTCTCCGGCTCGCGGGGGGCGAGCGAATCGCAGTCCCCGCCAACGAGCGGGAACCAGTAATACGGTGGGACTGGGCCCACGAAAGGTTCCGTAGCGAAACCCGGGCGGATAATGGCACCGGCTCCCAGCAACTATCAACCGCCTTGCCGGAGTCCGGGGCAGCCCGCTTTGGGGGCGTGCCGATTCCACGGTTAACGAAGTGAACGACTGGCTGCCCCTCCCTCCCCGCTCCCCTGGGTCGCGGGCGCATGCGGGTCGAGCAGTGGAATCTCCAGCCAGTTGCCCCTCTTGGTATCCAGAGGGGGGAAAACTGCCAGATTGTCCCTGAGTCCATGCATCCAGCGGCTGGCGTTGCTAAGCCGGCGAGACGCTCGTATCCGCTGGATGCGAAACAACGTGAGGCAGGGAGCGCCGCTCCGCCGGGCTCGGTCCGTTCCCGCCTAGCAGCGAGGAATTGCCATGCAGAACACGTCCTGGATGCCGCCGTCCGTCTCCGACTCCCCCACCATCGAGACCTTCATCCTCGAGGGCATGTTCCAGGCTTCCGCCGCGACCGGCACGTTCACCTCGATCCTGAATCAGATCGTGCTGGCCTCGAAGCTGATCACCGGCCGGGTGCGCCGGGCCGGCCTCGCAGACCTCCTCGGGCACACTGGCGGTACCAACGTCCAGGGCGAGGTGGTGCAGAAGCTCGACGTGATCGCCAACGAGACGCTGATCCGTCAGCTCAAGCGGCGCGGTCACTGCGCTGGCATCGCCTCCGAGGAACTCGACCACGCGGTTCTTTTCCCCGAGGCAACAGGCAACTACCTGGTGTGCTTCGACCCGCTGGACGGCTCCAGCAACATCGACGTCAACATCAGTATCGGCACCATCTTCGCGCTGATGCGCTTCGATCGAACGGCGGGCCCGGCCACCGAGGAGAGCTTCCTGCAGAAGGGCTCGGACATGGTGGCGGCTGGCTACATCATCTACGGTTCATCGACGGTGATCGTGTTGACCACGGGGGAAGGCGTCCACGGCTTCACCTACGACCCCACGGCGGGCGAGTTCTTCCTGAGCCACGAGAACATCCGCATCCCGGAGCGTGGCAACACCTACTCGATCAACGAAGGCAACCACGCCAAGTGGAGCCCCGAGGTCAAGGCCTGGAACCAGTACATCAAGGGCGACGGCCCCGGTCGTCCCTACGGGCATCGCTACGTTGGTACCCTGGTCGCCGACGCCCATCGCACGCTGCTTCGGGGCGGCGTCTTCGTGTACCCCGAGGACACGAAGAATCCCGACGGAAAGCTACGCCTGCTGTACGAGGCAGCTCCCATGGCGATGATCTTCGAGGCAGCGGGTGGCGCTGCGTCCACGGGCAAGCAACGCATCCTGGACGTGAAGCCCGGAGAGCTGCACCAGCGCGTGCCGCTGGCGCTCGGAAGCAAGCTCGACGTCGAGGACTACGAGGCGATCATGCGGGGTGACACGCCAGACCGCTGAGCGGCTCGTTTGACGCAAGAACGGCCAGGAACGTGCAAGCCTCACGGCGAGAGGCGCCAGTCGAAGCTGCCCGAAGACGTGCTCCTTTGAGGTGGCCGCGACTGGCCATCGCTCCTATGCTTCCGCCATATGGGGCTCAAGCACGCGGGATTGGCCACAGCACTCGTCACTGGCCTGGGATTGATCGCGCTCGACGCCAGCGCTCAGTACGGCCAGCCACCGCCTCCCGGCTATGGGCAGCCGCCGCCTCCTGGCTATCAGCAGCAACCGCCGCCGCCCGGCTATCAGCAGGCGCCCCCGCCCGGCTATCAGCAGCAACCTGGCTACAGCCAGGGCTATGGTGGCGCGCCGCCGCCCCCTCCCCCCAAGAAGAGCAGCGGGAGCGACTTCGAGATCGAAGGCTGGGCGGTACGGCTCGACCCGCTCAACTGGCTGCTTCAGGGACGGCTCGGGATCAGCGGCGACATCGCCCTCACCGAGTGGTTCAGCGTCGAGCTGACGCCCGTCTTCACGGTCAACAGCGAGCCGCCGGCGTTCAACCTCCACGGGCGGGAAGACACCCTGAGCCAGGAGGGGAACTTCATCGGCGCGATGAGCGAGATCAACCTTGGCGCCAGCTTCTGGCTCGAGGCGCCCCTCGAGGGCTATGTCTTGCGCGCCATCTACAATCACGCTGCGTACAGCTACAAGGCGACCGACGATCAGGGTCAGTTCGACGCAGTCGACGAGAAGTCTGACAAGCTCATCTTCTTCTTCGGTTCCTACGGGAAATATGGACCAGTGTCCATCGGCGGTGGTCTTGGCATCGGCTACTACCTGGGGAATCAGCAGCGCTGCGCCGAGGACGGTGGGCAGCTGCCTCAGAACGCCAGGACCAGCGACTGCGACGGCGAACTGAACATCGCCATCGACCGTCAGGGCAACTACGCCGACATCCACCCGGGGATCTATCCGATTGATATTTCCGGACGGATTGAGTTTGGTGTCGTGTTCAATTGATGCCTCCCCCCGGCCCGGCGGTGCGCTTCGCGCGACCGGCGGGCCGCCCCCTCCCGGCGCCGGCGCGTCTCGCTTCGCTCGCGCGCGCGGGCGGAGGGGGCCC
>JAGQIY010001517.1 GCA_020430865.1 Myxococcales bacterium | reverse complement strand
TAACAGCGCTTTGGCTGCGGCATTTGCCCGGCAGGAGCTATTGATTCGCGTAGTAAAAAAGTAGGCTTATGTTAGATTTTGCAAAGAAATACGGCCCTGCAATCATCCTTGTCGTAGCGATTGTCACGCTTCTACTGAATATCAGGCAAACTCAGCTGATGAGCCATGACTGCGGATGTAAGGACGAACTCGGGCCATTGTCCTAAGCTAAAATTGGGCAAAGAGAAAGAGAATCCAAAAGCTACATGGCCTGAACTGAGCGATGTAGCTTTTTTTGTTACGGCCTATGGAACCATGGAAGAAATATATCGTCATCGGGTTGGTTGTTGCCGCGCTTTTGCTGGTGGCTGTCCAGGCAGCGGGGCAGGGAAAGGCTGACATAAAAGCTTCTTCTATGAATGCAGAAGAATGGGTGAAACGGGTTGAAGATGCTTTTGGCACGCTGGACAATACCCAGCGGGATTCAATCCGGGAGATCGTACAGGCTTTTGTTATTTATGGCGACAACGACGGCGAGAAGCTGATTTACATCCTGGCAACCGCCTGGCACGAAAGCAAGCTTCGCCCCATAAAGGAATACCGCGCCAAAAGTGGCACGGCACTGTATGCAACGCAGAACAGGTATTGGCCAAGCGGCTACTACGGCAGAGGCTTTGTCCAGCTCACCTGGGAATCCAACTACCGGAAGATGGGAGCATTCCTGGGCATAAACTTGGTAGCTTCTCCGGATTTGGCTTTACAGCCGAAGCATGCCTCCAGGATCATCGTCTATGGCATGATGAACGGGAGTTTTACCGGCAAAAGCCTGGGCCAATACATCAACCTGCTGCAGGCCGACTACAAAAACGCCCGGCGGGTAGTCAACGGGACAGATAAGGCAACGCTGATCAAGGGATATGCCCAGCAACTTGAAAACAAGGTGGCATGAAGGAAGCCTGGAAGAAATACCTGCTTATTGCCCTGGTAGTGGTGCTGATACTGATAGTGACAGCTACTATCCTGCGCCCAAGGGCTTACGGCATACCGATCGAAAACCAGGTGTACCGGCTGCCCAAGGCACTGTTCAAGCGCTACGATACCAGAAGCCTTGACAAAATCGAGCAGGTAGTCATCCATCACAGCGCTACCGAAAGCGGCAGCCCGGAAAGCTATGCTCTCTACCACATCCACAATAACGGATGGCCCGGCATCGGCTACCACTACGTGATATCCAAAGCTGGAAAGATCGTACAGACGCAGCGCCTGAAGACGGTAAGCTACCATACCAGTGGGCAGAATACCCGCAGTGTTGGCATCTGTCTTACCGGTAACTACGATACCCAATCTCCCCCAACAGTACAACTTGATTCTTGCGTGAAGCTGATCAAGTATTTGGAAGACAAGCTCGGCCGCCCCCTGGCCATTGCCGGCCATAACGAATACGGCACTAAAAGCTGCCCCGGCAGCAAAGTAAACGTGAACCTCATTCAACAACGAGTAAAGGGACTTATAGCATGATATTCCCAGTATTATTCTACCATCGCGGAGCCCACGGCGCCCAGAATGCCTTCATCGACGGCATTACCGAAAGCTCCTTCACCGCCCCTTCCTGGCGCGGTATGGCCTGCGAGCTGGAAAATATCGGAGACTGCATCGTGAAACCCTCCCAGTTCGGCATCGACATCTTCCCGGCCTACGTTTTCTTGCGCCGCCTGGACAGTGACCCAGAGGATGCCGTGATGGTAAAAAAGATCGAAGGCCGCGAACTAACCAAATCGGAGCTGATCGCCGAAATCGCCGATGCCGCCGCCGC
>JAGQIY010000509.1 GCA_020430865.1 Myxococcales bacterium | reverse complement strand
GCGTGTGGTGTGTCGGCGCCAACGATTGCGTGTCCGGACTTCTCGGCACCTGTGAGGAGTGCATCGCCATGGCGAGTGCGCCCGGAGGATGTTGCGAGACCGAGGTGGCGAAGTGCCGCGCGGATACCAAATGCAACACGTTCCTGACCTGCGTTGCAGGATGCGGCCGCGACTTTGAATGTCTGCCTTCGTGCGACTGGGGGACTCCGAACGATCTGGAGAACTCGAGCTACATTTGCCTGTTCTCACACGGAGGGATATACCAGAACGGTCCGTGCGGATATGGCTGCGGCCTACCTTGAGTCGCCTCGTGGAAATGAGTGGCGGGGTGCTCGGCGGAACCTACGAATCGCTGTCGCCGTCTTGGGGAAGTACCTCGAGCCCCGTCGACTCCGTAAGCGTCCAGGTGCGCCCTTGCTTGGTCAGGGTTCCGACGACGCGCACGGGCTGCCCGAGCTTGTGGGCTTGAATGGCCAAGGTGTAGTCGCTGTCCTGAAGGGTGACGTTGACCCGCTTCACCTCGTCATCCTGCACAACGACGATCTGTCCCGGCGCGTCCGGATCGCTTCGATCCAGGCGAATCACGAAGCCCTCCACCGACACTCCCTTGGTCTGCGCTTGGCTCTTCAGTTGATCGGCGACGGAGTCGAGTCCTTCCAGTGATTCCCCGGGGAATACTACTCGAGAGGGTGCAGCCAGAGGAATCGGGCGGTTCCTTGCCCAGTCCACGGCGAACTCCAGAGAGCCGGCGCCAACCACGTGGCTCATCGAGTGTAGAGCGCTCAGCAGGTTTCCGCTCACCCCCTGGCGCCCCATCCGCAAGAGCTCCTCGTACGCGCCGAGCGCCCGAACTCGCTGGACGCTCTGGACGGCGCTCAACAGACGGCTCACCACCCGGCGTCCAAATGGGGCATCCAGCGCGTCGAGCTGTTCCCCGATAGCTGGCTCGACCGGAACGATGAAGCGCGCGACGAAGCTGCCGTGCTGGTTCTGTCCTTCCCTCACGCTTGCGATGAGCGCGGCTGCCTCCGCTCGAGACATCCGCGGGAAGTAGTCCAGAGGAAGCAGCTCGCTGTGCGCGGCCGCCAGCAGCAAGTTCTTCGTTGCTTCGCGCAGGCGCAGCGACTCCAGGAGAGGGAGAGTTCCGTTGCGCGTCCCTTCGCTGTCGATGCGCACGCCGAGGGCGTCGCCAACCGGTTGTAGCAAATCCTCGATCAGCAGCTGCGGCCCGCGTCTCTCCATCTCCGCGAGGAGCCCAATCACCTCAGCGACGCGCCGGGCGTAGTCAGCAAACTCGACTCGCTGCGGGATGTCTACCGTGACGCCGTCCTTGATGTAGGACGCTACCCCGCGAGTTTCGGAGGCCTCCTCGAGCTGCCACCCGCGGCTCCGGAGGTATTCCTGCAGCGGCCCTGGTCGGACTCTCGAGGACAATTCTCGAAGGTCCCCGTTCACGGCAGTTCTCCTCGGCTTACCGTCGAGAGGATCTCGCGGAGGCCGTCCGGTGAAAAGGGCTGAGACTTGGGAACGTGCACGGTTCTCGACTTCTGCCCCTCCGGAGCAGCCTCCATTCC
The DNA here is from genome assembly GCA_020430865.1 of Myxococcales bacterium. Next base: position 1,963 of record JAGQIY010000509.1, on the reverse strand, counting down.
GGTCATCGTGACCCAATACGCGCAGCGGCGCAGCACCAGTTGCTCAGCCGTGTGTTGAACGCTGTCTTCGAGCTTCGGCGGCAGCAGCAAGATGACCAGGAGGTGGGGAACCAGCGCAGTTCCCCGGAGCTGATCGTAGTGACCGATCTCCAGCGACCAAGCGACGTGATCTTCGCGTTCGACCTCCGTCCGCGTCGTTGCCTTCAGCTGGATGTCCACCTTGGGCTTCTGGAGGTGTCCACCACCGATGCTGGCAGCAGCTCCCAAGGTCGCGTCCAAGCAGCCGTGGTCCTGAGTCCAGTTGGCAACCGCGACGCCGCCTGTCGTCGAGCGGAACCATGCGGCAGGTCATTCATTGTCCACCTAGCGGTTCTGTGTGGTCGCGCTGAGCTTCGCGGGCGAGACTGCCTTCAGCCCGCCCTTAGAACGTCTTCGAGCGTTTCCGCGAGCAACAGCCGTTCGGCGGTCTGTTCCAGTCGCTCGGGGCTCGTGCATTCGAGCAGGTCGCTGTGGCTACGTTCAGAGGCCCCGGGTTAGCGTGGACAGGTCTTCGAACACCACGTCGTCGTCGCCACCCGGCACCTGCCGCTGAGCGCGCTTGACGCTTGGAGCGACCAACGCAAACTCACTTCGCCAGCTCTGGTAGCGACGGTGCGTCTGCAGGAACCGCTCAGCATGGGATCGAAGTGGCGGCAGAGCGTAGAACCCCCAGCTCATGCTTTCGGGTGGGTACCAACCTGAAACGAGCTAAGCAAAAAGTTTTTTTCTTAGCCACGCGAGGTCTCCAACTGCATGGAATTGCTGAACGAAGAGGGTGCGGCGCCCTACACGGGGCCCAAGGAAAGCAACTCCAGGAGCTGCTCTCGGATCCCCGAGGTGCCTCTGGACACGTCCAGCGTCGCAACACCGCAGCTGTGCTCGCGCACGAAGAACAGGCTCACGATCGGCGCCTGGCGGCGTTCTCGGGCCGACGGATAGATGAGCAGGCTGCGCGCTGCCTTGAGTAGCTCGTTGTACACGAACATCTGCTTCAGCTCGTTGTCCTTGGGGCCGGTGTGATCGGGGACGCGCCACTTCGTGTCGCCGATCCACTGCACGGCGTCGCCTCTCCAGATCACGAGGTCGGGGCGCACCGTGCGGGTCACGTGACCACGCCAGAACTTGCAGACGTGCTGGGTCTCGACGCGGACGTCAGGCGGGGCCACGCGCCGGAGCAAGGTCGCGATGTAGGCTTCCCAGAGCTGGTTCATGTCGAACAGCAGGGCAAACACCTCGCTGCCGCCGCCGCGCAGGGCAGGGCTCCGCTGCTTCAGGATCAGCTCGGCGAATACCAGTGCCGCGCGGTAACGTTCGGTGTTCCGGGTGAGGTTGACGCGCTCGAAGTCGGCTGAGTAGCTGGGGGTGAGGGGAGGCAGCCAGGCTCTGAGTCCACGTGCCTTGTTGACGAGCGTCGCGCTGAGCGGCAGCTCGAGGAGCACGTCCAGCGCCAACGCGAGAATGCGATTGAGCGGCGTGTCGTGGTCGAACTGCTGGTAGCGCACGTAGAAGCGATCCGGGCGCGCGGCGTTCTCACGGATGTTGTCGGCGATCAGCAGGCGCCCGCGAAACACGCTGCCATTGCTCTCGTGAGTGCGATAGCCCTTGGCGAGGCCCTCGTGGAGCAAGCGCGAGAGCGCCGTCAGGTAGCTCCGTGCGATGAGCTCGAGCAGCGTCCCCCGCTGGATGGCCTGAGCCGCGTCGTCGTGGGACTTCAAGGTCAGCCCGGCGACGTTGAGCATGTCGATCAACAGCTCGCGCCAGCGCGCGGTCTCCGAGCGCGTCGCGTAGTCGCGATCCGCCTTGGGGAGGATCTCGATGCTCAAGCTGCCGACCTGGACGAAGCCCACGTAGTGCCTCGTCCGAACGGAGCGATAGCCAAGCTCGAAGTAGGGCAGCCGCCGCTTGCTCACGTAGCGGTGTAGCG
>JAGQIY010000508.1 GCA_020430865.1 Myxococcales bacterium | reverse complement strand
CTTCCAGTCCGGACACGTCCCGGTCGCGACCGGGGCGACGCTGGCAGCCGGTCTTGGGGGTGAGGTTCCGGCAGGTGCCGTTGCCGTCCCTCCCACGCCCCCGCAGCCACAGGCCGTGATCAGACACCCCAGCTGAGCAAACCGTCTCACCGCTGCCGTGTGCCACGAGCGAGCAGCGGCGCAAGGCCTCGGGCTTGAAGTCGAGGCTGCCTCGGGCGGTGGTCCGCCCACGCCCGCCTCAGGCCGACGCTTTATCCGCATGGACAAACCCCGCCGAATGGCTGGCGCCTTCTCGCTCACCGATCGCCTACATGGTCCCACACGCAAGCCGGTGTGCAGCGCCCCGCGGCGAACCGCAGCAGGTTCACGACGCGCGTGTGATGGCAGGTCCACAGACGCTATGATTGCAGGGATGAGTTCTCCTCGATTTGGTGGATGTCCACCGATCTCTGTGCGTTGGCTCGTTTCGTGATGGTGCATGGCCGTCGTGCGAGCACTGGAGAGAGTTCGGCTTATGAAGACGTTCTTGAGGCTTGGGACGCTGGGGTTGCTTGGTGGGCTGGTGGTCGTTGCCTGTGGTGGCAGTGAGTTCTCTGGGGGAGGCGGCGCGGGCTCCGGGGGAACAGGGGCTAGCGGAGGAAGCGCAGGAAGCAGCGCTGGCGCTGGCGGCACCAGCGCTGGCACCGGGGGAAGCGGCGGCACCACCGGAGGCAGCGCCGGGACGACTGGCGGAAGCGCGGGCAGCGCTGGAACCGGAGCCTCTGCTGGAGTGGGAGGCGCTACCGATGGGGGAATGGACGCGGGGCTGCTCGACTTGAGCGAGTTCTGTAGCGCCACGGCCGATCTGTACTGCGACGCAGCCAAGCCCTGCTGCGAGCAGCTGTTCGAGTTCGATCAGGCGGCCTGCAGGAGCAAGTACCTCACGGACTGTGCCGCCGAAGTCGCGCGGGTGGCGGCGACGACCACGACCTACCATCCCGAGTTCGTCCAGCAGTGTCAGGACGGTCTGCAGACGCTGCTCGGGATCTGTACGCCCACCGCGTCGCAGTTCCTCGAGAACTTCGATGGCCTCCGCGCTTGCGGGTTGGTCTTTCAAGGGCAGAACACCCAGGGCGAGAGCTGCTCGACCGACTCCGAATGCCGTCCCTCGATGGACCCCAACGTTCACATGAGCTGCGGTGGGTTGTTCCAGGTCATCGGACTGGGCAAGTGTCAACGCACGACTGCGTTGCCCCAGGGATCCAACTGTGAGGTGGGGGCCAACGCGCCGAACAACGAGATCTGTCGCGCAGGCCTCTACTGCGATATCCGGGCTGACGTCGAGGTCGGCAAGGAGCCGTATCAGGGCACCTGTCAGCCCGCGGTCGAGCCCGACCAAGCGTGTGAGTTGCTCGGTGGGTTCGATGTGCAGTGTGGGCTCGGCCACTACTGCAAGGAGGGCAAGTGCACCCTGGCTCAGGCGGGCGGCGAGCCTTGCGAACAGGGCAAGCACGAGCAGTGCGCGTCGGGGTACTGCAACCTCTTCGCCGGCAACACCTGCCTGGATCTGGTGCAGATGGTCTCCGAGAAGGACTGCGGCGCGAGCACGACGGGCGCCGGCGCGAACTGATTCCAGGAGGATCGGCCAGCGCGCTGATCCGTATGGACCTGTGGAGTCGCAGGCTATTCCTGCGGGGGTGAGGACCGGCGGTAGGTCTTCTTGTGCCACCAGTCCCAGGCGCTTCTATCGTAGTTCCAGGAAGCGACGGACAGCTCCGTGTCCGTGACTCGAGCCACGGCAAAGCTGTGCCAGCGGTGCTTGGCGGAGCCGACGTTGTAGACGTCGTAGCCCCGCCATTGGTAGCGCCCGCTGCCGTGATAGTGGCCGTGGAAGAAGGCGATCACCGAGTAGCCCTGGATCGCCGCGAACAGCTTGTCGTCGTACTTGTCGCGGGTGAACCAGGTGTCCGAGTAGGGTCCCTCGAACGGGAAGTGCAAGAACATCACTACCGGGACGTCCCTCTCGATGCCGGCCAGGTCCTTCTCGAGCCACGCCAGGGTCTTGGAGTCGGGGGCCTCACCCAAGCAAACGACGTGGAGATCACCCCAGTCCCAGGAGTACCAGAGCGCTCCGCGACGCTCGATGGCGCGCTGACGGATGTCCCAGAAGTCGTGATTCCCCACGCCCTCGTACATCGGAAGCTTGCTCGAGGAACCGTAGTACTCGAGGAGTGCGCTCCATTGCTCGGGTTGCCCGCTCTCCGTGAGATCGCCCGCGATGAGCACGCCGAGCGGGGTGCCGACCTCGCCGCCCAGGTTGCCCGGGTAGGGGCGCCCTGGGAGCCTGTCCATCGCCGCGCGTGCGACCCGATGCGTCTTCTCGATGCCCAGCGGGTTCGTCAGCACGTTGCGACTCCCCGGCGCGTCCTTGGGGACACCGTAGCCGAAGTGGGTATCGGCGGTGACGTAGAAGGTTGCGTCGAGGCCACCCTGCCGCCGCTTCTTGGTCTGAGGCTCGAGCAGCGACTGAATCGTGATGCGCGTGGCCCTTCGCGGCTCACGCTTGGCATCCGAGTCCTCACGCTCGCAGCCGCTGGCGAGCAGTCCGAGCACTGCGAGAAGAGCTGCGATTCTCAAAGGCATGTGTCGCTACGGGGCGCGTGCAGAGGATGTGACCTGCGCGCTCCAGGGTCCATGACGCCTGCGCGCGCGATCCGCTAGTCCCGTCGCTCTTGCAGAAGAAGCTTGGCTCCCGGGCTGGCCTGGCGCCCAGGTTGCCCCGCGCAATCCGTGGTCGACTGGCTGATCTGCTTGCAGAATGCACCTGAGCGACGGCGCTTCGGCGAGCGAGCCACGGGGAGCTTTCGCCGCACCTCACCCCCGAGCCCGGTCCAAGATCCACTCAGCCCCCATGCCCAAGAGTCACCAAGGCCGATCCGGTTGCCCCATCAATCTGTCTCTCGAAGTGTTCGGAGATCGCTGGAGCCTGATCATCCTGCGCGACATGATGTTCGGGAGCCGTCGGCACTTTCGTGAGCTGTTGGCGAACTCCCTGGAAGGCATCGCCTCCAACATACTCGCCGCGCGGTTGAAGCACTTGCTGGAGCTGGGGATGATCTCGCAGCGTGGCGATCCAAGCCACAAGCAGAAGGCCATCTACAGCCTCACGGAGAAGTCCATCCAGCTGGTGCCGGTGTTCGCGCAGCTCGGTGCCTGGGGTGTGCGTCACCTGGCGGTCAGCGACGAGCTCGCTATTCGGGCGCGGTTGCTCGAGGAAGGCGGACCGGAGCTGTGGAGCGCGTTCATGGACGAGCTGCGGGTGATCCACCTGGACGCGGTGCGAAAGCCCGGCGCCCGTTCAGTGCTTCAGGAGCTCGATCGAGCCTTCGAGCGCGTCCAAGCCGAGGGGCAGCGTAAGCCGCGAGGAAAGAAGAAGCTCAGCTAGGACGCGACCCCGGGTCCGGGACGTCGCTCATGCCGACGTCGAGTGGGAAGAGGTGGACCGTCGCCACCATCACCCGGGTGGCGCTGGGAGCCGACGCCACCAGGGCGCGCATCTCACGATAGAAGCGCAACCTCAGGTCGTTGATCGCCGTCAGGGTGGGTTCGTCGCAGCCAAAGACCAGGTAGGAGAAGCGGCCGTCCCCAGCGTTGGCGATGCGCGTTCGCCCGCGTTCGGTCCAGTACTCCAGCAGGCGCCGCCCGGTCTCCGGATTCCGTGTCGTGTCGATCGAGCGCTGCTTCTCGAGCCGCCAGTGGCTGCCGTCCCAGCGAACGATGCCGGCTAGCTCCAGGTCTGCGAGGGTGCGCTCCTCGTCTGCCAGCGAGATCCCCATGCGCTCCGCGATCCAGCCGGGGGAGTGCTTGGCGGCCGCGGCATACGCGTCGAGCTCCAAGAATCGCGGCACCGCTTCGGACAGCGGGTTCTCGACCGCAAGGCGGCGCAGCGCCTCGATGCGTTGCCACTCCTCACCCGCCGCAGGCAGCTGGCTCACGTCGACGAGGTCCGAGAGCAGGTCGAGCAGTCTTCGCGTGAGCACGTCCACCAGGCGAAAGAAGGTCGGGAGTCGCACCTCGGTCTTTGCCGCGAGGATGCGGCTGACGGCGGGCCTGCTCAGACCCACGCGCTCCGCGATCGACTGCATGGAGCTCGTCCCTCGCATCGCGCGCAGCACGGCGGCCACGAACTCGGGACTGGTCGCCTCGAACTGACTGAGCTCGGGGGGCGGACTTGGGTGAAAGAAGCGCTCGAAGACCCCGGACACGTCGATGCGCAGGCGTTCGGCAGCGCGAAGCACCTCGCTCGTGTTCGGGGCCCGCCGACCTGACTCCCAGCCATAGGCGACGTTGGTGGTGTAGCCGAGGCGACGGCTGAATGCGGTCTGGGAGCGGCCGCCGCGCAGCGCGCGGAGGAACTCTCTGGACAGCTGCAGGTAGTCCATATCTGTCAGATATGCACGTTTTGGTGCATCAATGCCAGGCGGTTTGTGCATTCTCGCGCTACCGCAGCCGCGCACGGGACGTCATGCTCACGCCATGACCTTCCGCACTGCCTCTGTCTGCTCCCTCGTCTTGTTGCTCACCGCCTGTGGCAGCGACGCTGAACCGTCTTCTTCCCTCGCGGAAACGGGGGGTGCGGGGGGCACGGCGGGGCTGGGCGGCGGGGGCAGTGCAGGCGTCGCCGGCAGCGCAGGGGCTGCTGGTGGCGGCAGCGGCGGCGTCGCCGGAGCCGCTGGTGCGGGAGACGCCTGCGCGACCGTCGACGCGAGCGGACTCGCGAGCGGAACGTGGGACTCGCGCTTCACGATCCCCGGATTCGGTCACAAGTACGGAAACGCTCCGGTCGTCTACGACATGGCGCGCGACGTCGACGGAAGCTGGGTGGTTGCTGGGGCCTTCGACTCCTTCGAGGGGGCGGCGGTGCCTCCGTTGATGCGCTGGGACGGCAGCGCGTGGACGGACGCGCGCAGCGCTTGGGAGTTGCCAGCGCCGGAGGATGGCTTCAGCGCCGTGGGGATCGCGGACGACGGCGCGCTCGCGCTGGCCACCAACGACTCGTTCGGTGAACGGGACGGCGAGGTCTGGGTGGACAGCGGCTCCGGCCTGACGTCGATCGGTTCCTTCAAGGGTCGAGTGCGGCGGCTGGCCTGGTACTCCGGCGCGCTGTGGGTCGCTGGCGCCTTCGAGCTGGCCGGGACGCCCACGGTGTCGAACCTCGCGGTTTGGGACGGGCTCTCCTGGACGACGCCTCCTGGGGGCGCCGCGGACGGTCCGGTCTACGACCTGAGCGTCAGTGACGGCGAGCTGCTGGTGGCTGGTGGATTTGGCAACCTCGGCGGGATCGCGGCGCAGAAGGCGGCGGGCTACGACGGCGCGCAGTGGACTGCATACGACTACCCGTCGGCGTTTCTGGTCTACGCGCTGCGGCGTGCCTCTGGCGGGGAGCTCTACGCAGGTGGCGCGCTGGGCAGCCTCGACGAAGCTGGCGGACTGGCCCGGTGGGACGGTTCCGCGTGGCAAATCGTCGGGGGAGGGTTGGCTCAGTACGCGACCCGCGGCGTGGTCAGCGATCTGGTGGAGCACGATGGGGTGATCGACGTGGTCGGTTGCTTCAACAGCGCCGGTGGGAAGCAGGATCAGAGTGGCAGCGTCGAGACGCGTTCCGCGGCGCGCTGGGACGGCTCGACGTGGCAGGCGCTGGACGCGGGAGGGGGTGCAGCGAGCCCTTGGTTCAACCAGGTCGTGTGCGGCGACGAAGGACCGGGCGCCGCCTGGGACATGGGCCAGCAACGCATCGTACAGACGCAGTCTGGTTTGCTCCTCGGTGGAAGCTTCGCGGGCATGGGCGGCGTCCTGTCGCAGTCGATCATCCGCCGCGACGCCATGGCCTGGCACGCGGTCGGCGACGGCGGACTGGGGATTGGGGGCTCACTCGACCTGATGACAACCGGCGGCGCCGGTTGCACTGAGGTGTATGGCCTTGGCACGTTCACGCACGTCGCCGGGAAGCCTGCGGTGGGGCGCGTGGTTCACTACACCTCGAGCGGCTGGGAGAACCTCACGGATACGCTACCGCGCGACGCGTACTGTCCAGGTCTCTCGGTGAGTAGCAGTGGCGAGCTCGCAGTCGGCTGCATGGTCTTCCCGGAAGCGGGGGACGCCGAGGGGCAAGTGCTCACGAACGAGGCGGGGGCGCTGGTCTCCGCGCTCGGAAGCGAGAAGCTAGCTCCAATCATGGGCCTGGCTCACGCTCCCGATGACACGCTCTGGATCGCAGGCATGGGGCAAACTGGCTATCTCGCCACCTGGGATGGGACGACGCTGACGACTCTCGAAGACCAGCTCGACGGTCCGATCAGCGAGTTCGCCTTCGACGACGGCGGCGACGTCATCGTGGCAGGCGCCTTCACCCACATCGGCAGTCTCGAAGCGAACCGCATCGCGCGCTACCACTCGGGTAGCTGGCAGACCCTGGGCGACGGCATGCCTGGCCAGGTGCTGGCGCTCGCGGTGAGCGGCGGCACCGTCTATGCGAGCTGCTATGACGAGGGCAACGGTGCCTACCTGCTCGGCGCGTTCGACGGTTCGACGTGGCAGGAGCTGGCGACTTCGGGGAGCAACCTCACCCCCGATCCTGGCTACTCGTTCAACGACATCCTGCCGATCCCAGGAGGCGGATTGCTGCTCGTGGGCGCGGCCGACCTCGATGACGCGAGCGGCATGGGAGCCTTCATCTACGAGGGCAAACGATTCCGCGCGCTAGGGGGCGGGCTAGGATCCATCAGCGCGAACAGCGTGAGCCTGGGCGCTCAGGGGCTCTGGATCGGCGGCACCATCTACGGCGCCGGCGATATCGCTTCCGCGGTGCCCTCGGTCGGCTTGGCGCGCTTCCAGCTGTCGGCGAACTGACTCTCGAGCGTTTCCGCTCAGAACCGGTAGCCCACGCCGTACAGCGGTCCGATGCTCTGGATCGCTCTCGCCCAACCCCTGAACAACTGGTGCCTTGCGCCTTGGGCAAGGCTGGCGCTAGCTGAAGACGATGAGCAAGCCAGTGTGTGCGGTGGTGGGCATCGGCCCCAAGAACGGCGCGGCCTTCGCCCGCAGGTTTCACGCGGCGGGCTACGCCGTGGCGCTGCTGAGTCGCAGCACCGAGTACTCCAAGCAGCTCGTGTCGGAGCTCGGAAGCCACGCGCGCGCTTACGCGTGCGATGTCTCCGACGAAGCCGCGGTGGGCGCGGCCTTCGCGGCGGTCGCGCAAGAGCTGGGAGCCATCGACGTCCTGGTGTTCAACGCCGGCTCCGGGAGCTGGGGTAACATCGAAGAGCTGGATGCCGCTGCCTTCGAGCGGTCCTGGCGCGTCAACGCCATGGGTGCGTTCCTCACCTCGAAGCAAGTGATCCCGGCGATGCTCGAGAGGGGGACCGGCAACATCGTCGTCGTCGGCGCCACCGCCTCGCTGCGAGGGAAGCCGTTCACCACCGCCTTCGCTCCGGCGAAAGCAGCGCAGCGCAGCCTCGCCCAAGCCATGGCGCGTCACCTCGGTCCCAAGGGGATCCACGTCTCGCTGCTGATCATCGACGGAGTGATCAACGAACCCGACGATGCGAACGCACCGTCAACGCTCGATCCATCAGCCATCGCCGACGCCGCCTACAACCTCACGCAGCAGCCCAGGAGCGCCTGGACCTTCGAGCTGGAGCTGAGGCCTTACGGCGAGAGCTGGTAGGCCAGTACCGAGTCAACCTACGGCAGACAGGCCCGGCGCACCCGGCGTCGGAGGCGCGAGCCGCGCTGCTCGTCCACGAAGCGCTGCCCCGCCGCGCGCGACTCGTCGGTCGGTCGGTCCAGGCAGTCCACCACGCGCTGGTAGCCGGTGCGCCAGTCCTTCCAGGCGTCGGCGCCACCAAACTCCGCGGCGTGGAGATCCAGCAAGCGGCGTGCTTCGGGGAAGTCGTTCCCAGTGATGGCCTGCTCCACACGGGTGAACAACCGGCGCTGAGCGTCGATGCGTGCTCGCGCCGAGGACAGAGGGTGCGGCTCGAGGTGACGAGTGGGGGCGATGCGCCCCGGGGGCGGCGCCGCCTTGCTCGTGTCTTTCGGTTCCGCGAGGAGATTGCCGACGCTCCCGATGCACAGCGCCGCGAGCGCGACACCGCCGAGCACGCGCGTGCGTAGCCCGGTCATGGGAGGCTCACCGTCCAGGTCACGGCTTGCTCCAGATCATCCCGGCGGTCTCTGACCCAGGATGTGTCGTCGTACACCCGCGCGGTGACTCGATGCTCACCTCGCGGCAACCCAGCGACGTCGAAGCACTCGCCACCGTCCGCGGTCAGGCGCTCGCCGTCCACCAGCCACTCCACCTTCAGCACCTCCGGGTCCACCACCCGCACCTGGAGCACCTCGGGCTCCACGAGCGTCACCTCGTTCGGAGTGTGGGCGTCGATGGGCGCGACGATGGCGTAGATGTCGTGGATGATCTTCTGCTGCGACGGCAGGTTGAAGTAGTCCGGCAGCTGGTTCATCTGGGAGTTGTTGCTGGGGCGATAGATCCCCTGGGTGCAGTAGCGACCGCCCTCGTAGGCGCCCTGCACGCCGGTGCCCGGGTCGTGATCGAAGCCGAGCCACTCGGACCACTTCGCGGCGCTCGGATCCGTCGTCACGTTGGGTTCGACCGCCTTGGTGCAGTCAGCGTCGGGGTTGAACAGCGCGTACTCGTCGGCCAGCCCGTGGAAGCTGTGTCCGCCTTCGTGGAGGCCCTGGCTCGCAGCATGTTTCTGTGGGGAATAGCCTCCGCTCCACACCATCACCTTGCCGCCGCTGGCCCACCAGTTGTCCGGGCCAGCGTTCAGGGTGACCGCTTGCCAGTCGACGTCGATGCTCGGCGGCATCAGCGCGGCGATCGCGGCCTCCACCAGGCTGTAGTTGACCAAGCCGAGGCGCGAGGTGTCGTCTCCGCTGCCGTCGAAGGCCGTGTCGCAGAGCTCTCCGGTGTCGCCGTCATCCACACAGGCGTCGTTGCTCGCGACCTTGAGCGCGCAGACGTTGATGTACTTCGTGTAGCGACGATAGGGCTCGCCGAGGGCAGAGGAGTAGCTCTGCTCGCCGTAGAGCAAGTTCCGCGCGTGGTCGACGAAGAGCGAGTCGAGCAGGGCGCTGGTGTAGCCGTCTCCGAGGATCACGTAGTTCACGCGGTTGTCTGGTCGCCCTCGATCCTCGAGGATCTGCCCGGAGTCGCCGCAGTCGAAGGTCCCACCTCCCGCGGGCAACCGCGCCTGAGCGCTACCGCAGGCGACGAACGTCGCCCCGCCGCCTGCACCGCTTCCGCCAGCGGACTGACCGGCAGTGGACTGTGAGCCGGCGGCGCCCGCGCTGCCTCCCGGAGCATGGTTTCCCCCGGCGCCACCAGCTCCGCTCGACGACGCTCCGTCCGAGCTCCCGCAGGCGGTCGTCACGCTCAGCGGGCCGAGCAGCGCCCAGAGCATGGGGGTGGGGGAGAGTCGCGCTGGCTTCATACGATCCCGGGCCGAGGACCCGGGAGTGTACAACGGGCGCGGTGCTGGCGTCCCGCTTCAGCGCGCCTCACCCCCCGATCATCAGCCGCTCTTTGGAGACTTTCCGCTGAGCCAGTACTCGATGCGCGCTGGGTGTTCCTTCACGTAGGTGTCGACGGCCTGATCGACGTCGCTCTTGCTGGCTTCCAGCATCGCCGCCTCCAGCTCGTTCAGGGGCAAGAACATGCGCGTCAGGAACCCAATCAGCTTGGGGTCGAAGTCCTTGTCGAAGCCCTGGCGAGCCAGTGCGTGCACGCGTTCGGCGGAGCCAAAGGAGCCTTTGGGATCCGCGAGGTAACGTAGCTTGAACTTGGCGAAGATCCAGTGCGGGCTCCAGGCGGTGACCACCACCCACTGGTCGCGACGGATCGCGCGATCCAGCGCGGCGGTCATCGCAGCGCCGCTGGAGGACACCAGCTGCTCCTTGAGTCCGTAGTCCTTCATGGCCTTCTCGGAGACCTGCATCAGGCCGCTGCCCGGATCGATGCCCTGGATCTTGTTGTCGAGCCGCTTGGCGACGGCTGGCTTCTTCAAATCGGCTACCGAGCTGACTTGATCCTTGGGGACGTAGTCCGGGACCGCCCAGCCGAGCTTTGCGCCGGTGTAGAGCGGGCCCAGGTTGACGACCTTGCCTGCCACCTTCTTCCAGTAGTTCTGGTGAGTCTTCGGGAGCCAAGCCATCAGCATCAGATCCAGGCTGCCGTCGGCCAGGCCCTGATACTGGATGCCGACGTCGGCCATCACGAGCTCGACGTCGTAGTGCAGGCGGTCTTCCAGGACGCGCTTGGTGAGGTTCGTGACGAACTCGGCATCTGCCCAGGCGGTCCAACCGATGCGCACCTTGCGCTTCCAACCAGCGCTCGGCGGCTTGGCGTCCCCCGACGCCCGCTTCGTTTCCGTGGCCTTGGCGGTCGCGGCTCCAGCCTTCGCGGCAGCCGCGGGCTCCGTCGCCGGCTCCGGGCGCGCGCCATAGCGGGCGACGTAGCCAAAGCCGACCAGCAACAGCAGCAGAAACAGCGCCTGCTTGAGCTTTCCGAGCCCCGCGTTCACGACGTCTGCTCCTTCTTCTGGGGGTGAGAGCCGCTCTTGAACAGGCTGCCCAGTCGCTCGCGCAGCGACTCGCGTTTACCAGTGCCGAAGCTCTGGGTGATGCGATCGAGGACGATGGCGAGGAGCACCACACCGATGCCGCCTTCGAAGCCGAGACCGACGTCGAGGCGCTGGATCCCGCGGAGCACCGAGTTGCCGAGGCCACCTGCGCCGATCATCGAGGCGATGACCACCATCGAGAGCGCCAGCATGATGTTCTGGTTCACGCCGGCCATGATCGAAGGCATTGCTTGAGGGATCTGCACCTTGAACAGCAGCTGGCGTCGCGTCGCACCGAACGCGAGCCCCGCCTCGACCATCTCCTTCGGCACCTGACGGATGCCGAGGTTCGTCAAGCGCACCGCCGGTGGCATCGAGAAGATGATGGTCGCGATGGCGCCTGGCACTCGCCCGAGGCCGAAGAACATTGCCGCAGGGATCAGATACACGAAGGCCGGCATGGTCTGCATCAGGTCCAGCACTGGTCTCAACGCGCGATCGGCCCAGTCTCGACGCGCTGCCCAGATGCCGAGGGGCAGGCCGATGAGCAGGCTCAACATGGTCGATGCCAGAACCAGCGCCAGCGTCGCCATGGTCTCCTGCCAGAGCCCGAGGCTGACCACCAAGGCGAAGGCGACGGCGGTGAACGATGCCAGGCCGAGCCCGACACGCCACAACGCGAGGAGCACGATCGCCGCCGTGACGAACCACGGTGGCACCCAAAGCAGGCCGACCTGGAACGCATTCGTCAGCCCGTCCACCAACCAGGCGATGCGGTCGAACACTGGCTGTAGATGTGCGAGCAAGAAGCTCACGATGTGAGAGATCCCGTCGCCGATCGGCAGGCGTCCGGGGCTTTGAGCGGTCATCGTCGTGTCCTCTCGCTATTCGTTTGGCTCGGCGGCGCCATCACTCCGCGCGCCTCAGTGCTTTCAGGAGTTCGCTCTTGGAGAGCACGCCAGCGAGCTGGCCGTCGGCATCGAGCACCGGCAAGGCGTGGCGACTCTCGGCCACTTGAGCGACGACATCCCCCAAGGACTGCTCGGCCTTCACATGTGTGATCTCCTGGAGCGCCGAGTCCAGGTTCGCGCGTGCTTCGATGGCGTGCTTCAGGCGCTTGGAGGTCAAGAGCCCCGCGAATGAGCCGTTTGCCGCGCGGAGATACGCGACCTCGCGTTCGGCCTCGAGCATGCGCTCGAGCAGCTGCGCGAGATCGTGTTCCAGGCCATCGATCACCAGTTCCTCGTGGTTCGCGGCGACATCGCCCGCGCGGTAGAACTTCGTCACGTCCACGTTGCGGAAGAACGAGCGCACGAAATCGTTCGCCGGGTTATCCATGATCTCCTGGGGTGTGCCCAGCTGAACGATGCGTCCCGACTCCAGGATCAAGATGCGATCGCCGATGCGCATGGCCTCGTCGAGGTCGTGGGAGATGAAGACGATGGTGCGCGAGTCCTGGCGCTGCAGCCGGATCAGCTCGTCCTGCATTTCACTGCGGATCAGCGGATCCAGCGCGCTGAACGCCTCGTCCATCAACAAGACGGACGGGCGCGTGCAGAGGGCCCGCGCGAGGCCTACTCGCTGCTGCATGCCGCCCGAGAGCTGGGGCGGGTAGCTGTCCGCCTGCGCCTTGAGCCCGACCTGGTCCAGTACCTCGAGAGCCCTGCTGCGGCGTTCTTGCTTGTCGACGTCGGCGATCTCCAGCCCGAATGCCACGTTCTCCCAGACCTTCTGATGGGGCAGCAGCGCGAAGGACTGGAACACCATGCTCATCTTCTTGCGCCGCACCTCGATCAGCTCGCGCTCGCCAAGCTGGGTGATGTCCTGACCGTCGATCAGCACCCGTCCCGAGCTCGGCTGAATCAATCGATTCAGCATGCGCAGGAGCGTCGACTTGCCGGAGCCCGAGAGCCCCATCACCACGAAGATTTCCCCCGGAGAAACGCTGAAGCTGGCGTCCTCGACGCCAATCGTCATGCCCGTCCGCTCGAAGATGTCGGCCTTGCTCACGCCCTTTTCGAGCATCTCCAGCGCTTGTTTCGGATGGTCGCCGAACACCTTGTACAGGTGCTCGACCTCCACCGCAGCGGCTTGATCGACCATGCCCCACCCTAGTGGTGTGGGCGGAGCTTGGCAACCGCGGCTCCCGTACGGCGCCCGCGCCTCAGGCGTTTCCGTCGTCCAGTTCGATCTGCACGCCGCTCATCGACTGAATGACATTGCGTCGTGCATTGCCTCGCTCTCCGCGCACCGGGCTCGGGGTGAGCGGATTGGGCAGCGCGCCAGCGATGAACGGTCGGTCGGGATCGCCGTTCATGAAGCCGACGGCCACCTCCGTGCCGGGTTTGAGCGGGAAGTGCATGCCGTAGTTCGGCCCAGCGTGCATCTGGAGCATGCGCATCGGACGGCCGAGGCAGCGTTCACCCGGTTGCTTGCTGTCGCAGTCCAGGGCCACCTGATAGCGCCCTTGGTCGTCGATGTTGGGCTGGGCCGCGTCGTCGCCTTGCACGACGCCGCTCAGGTAGCCCGCGATCCTGGGTTTGGGGGTGAGCAGCGCCGGACGATACGCGACCTCCAGCGGGAGCGCATGAAAACGCGCGCTGTAGCCCTCCCGAAGCCGATGCTCGACGCGATGCACCAGGAGCCGCGTCTCGTTGCCGTCGGGATCCGGGAAGAGGCTGAATGATCCGCCTGCTCGCAGCTCGAGGCTGCTCGTGGTGCCTTGATGGAGCACGCGATTGATGCCCAGGAGCTCGGCGCGGATGCGGGCGAAGTGGGCCGACTCCGCAGGTGCCTTCAGGTGGAGTCCGTGCTCGACGACGCGACCATCGCCCGCCGCCAGCACCTGACACTCCGCCTCGAGTCGCACGTGGGGCAGCCGATAGTTGTAGTCGTGGGTCATGAAGCTGGCTGGGACGCGCTTGGTGCACCACGAGTGGCTGGCGACGCTGCTTCCGCCAGCTCCCTCCCCGCCTGCGTACTGGCGATAGGGCAAGGTCGTGACGTGATCACGCTCTGCGCCTGGGTTCTCTGGCGCGTCGGAGTCCCCGGCTTCCTCCGGTCGCTTCCAGCAAGCGATGTCGAGCAATGCGGCGTTCTGGTCACTGAAGATCAGGCGGTCCCGTGTCCCGTGCTCGAAGGTGAAAGCGATCCCCCAGTGCTCGAGCAGGCGGGAGATGAAAGCATAGTCGGACTCGTGGTACTGCAACACGAACTCGCGACGGGGGTAGTCGTCGACGAGTCGAAACTCGAAGTCGATCTCTGGGTACAAGCCAGAGCGTTGCAGTACCTCGGTCAGGATCTCCCGAGGTGAGCCCTCATAGACTTCCGTACGGATGCTGAGTTTGGAGCTCCAGACCCGAGGGGCGAAGCGCGCGAACCAGCGCGTGTGCGCGACGTGTTGCTCCGGTTCCTCATGGGAAGTCTGGGCGCCGAACTCCACCAGGCAGCCGTGCATCACTCGGACGATCTCCTCGTTCCGCTTGAACGAGATCGCGGCGCGTGTGCCCGGGCGCAGGCAAGCCTCGACGTCGACCTCCTCGTCGCCGCGGGTGAACTCCAGCGCGAAGTCGAAGCATTCAGACATGGCCTCGAAGCCGGTGAACCGGGTAACGACGAAGTCACGAGGCAACTCGGGGCTCCAGAGTTCGAGCGTGAGGGGTTGCTGAGTCATGCTGCTACTCCTTGATTCCAAGCACGGGGTGGCTGAGTTTTGAGCCCGAGGTGTCGGCGCCGCTGATGCGCACGCGGTCGAGCTCCGCGTCCAAGGTCTCGATCTCGAACAGGTTGCTGGAGCGCAGATCCGCGTCACGCAGATCGGAGCGTTCGAAGTTGCTCTGCATCAGGTCGGCCCCGCGGAGATCGGCGCCAGCAAGGCAGGCATGGCGAAAGCTCGCGCATCGCGCGCGGAGGCGCCTGAGCTTTGCTCGGCTCAAGTTGCAGTGAGCCAGCGTCGCGTCGTCGAACGTCGCGAGGTCCAGGCAAGCGTGCTCGAGGTTCGAGCCCTCGAGGTTCGATCCCGTGGCATCCAGGCCCTGGAGCGAGGCTCTGTGCAGATCGGCTTCGCCTGCCCTGAGACGGGTCGCGATCGCGTCCTCGAAGTTCGCCTCCGGCGCGAACAGATCGTAGGCCACCGTATCCTCGAGTTTTGCCTTACGGAAAACAGCACGGGCCGCAAGCGCCTCGCTCAGGTCCGCGCCGCTGAGGTCCGCCTGCGTCAGGTCGGCGCCCTCGAGCAGGCATTCCGTCAAGATCGCGTGGCTGAGATCAGCGCCTCGGAGGTTTGCGCCGCTCAGGTTTGCTCGATTCAGCAAGGCACACTCCAGCCGGGCGCCGTCGAGCTCGGCGTTGCTCAGGTCGGCCGAACTCAGGTTGGCCTCGCGGAGGTTGCATCCGCGAAGATCGCTGGCGACGAGTCTCGCGTGACTGAGCACCGCCGCCTCGAGGCAGGCATCCTTCATCACGCTGCGCGAGAGCTCGGCTGCCGTGAGGATGCAGTTCTTCAAGCTTCGACCGGCCAGATCCAGATCCCGAAAGTCGCAACCCGTGAAGTCGCGATCTTCCAGGCTGGCGCCGCTGGTCACGAGCTGCTCCAGCTGCTCACGGGTCACGGCGGGGGGAGCGCTTGGGCGGCGGTGGGGCACACCGCCTGCGGGTGCGAGCTGCGCCTTGAGGCCGCGCCGTCGAGCATTGTCTTCTGCGTCCCGCTGCGCCGACGTCAGCCCGAATCGACGGGGGATCCCAGCGACCGAGGAAGCGACCTCGTCGTCGTCTGGGTCGTCTCGTTCGAGCAGGCGCGCGAACTGCTGGCGCGCGAAGCGGAGTGGCATCGGGGCCGCGAGGCGATCGGCGCAGGCGTAGACGTGAGTCAGCTCCGGCGCCAGGGCGTTCGTGATCGGGAGCTGACCGCGCGACACCAGCTGGAGCGAGTTCGCCTTCAGATCGACGTGCAGCGTGTCGAGCCGCAGCGCGATCTCCTGGAAGCGGTAGCCAGCGGTGCGGGCGTACTGTGCAAACGCGCGAACGGCGATCCCCGGCAGACGCGTCTGTAGCTCCTCGGGCAGAAAGCCCTGCAGCGTCAGGCGCTCGTCCCCGCGCAGGCGCTCCATGCGCTGCTCGACCGGAGCAGCATTGAAGTAGTTGAAGTCGAAATCTCCAGGGAAATAGGGCCAGCGGTCTCTGAGCCAGGCCTCGTCGAAGGTGCCGAGCAGCTGGCTGCGTGGTGGCTGCAACGGATGCAGCGGTCCGAAGTCCTGGATTCCTCCGTTCGTGCGCATCCTCCTCAGCGGCCCCAGCTCGAGGACGCGTTCGCGCACCTCACTCAGCCTCGCAGGCGGGCTTAGCGTGACGTCGACCAGCCGCTTGTAGGGGGCGAAGTCTCCGCCGTACAGCAGAAGCCCTGCAGGGTCGTCGTCCTGGAAGAACTCGCCGCTGAGCCAGTCTGCTTCTTGCTTGGGCACGGCCGCGCGCTGCACGTTGGGATCGAGCGTCAAGCTGAGCTTGACTACTGCCACCAGGCAGTCGACCAGTCCGGCGCGATCGGCGGCGCTGCGCACTCGCTCGGGAGCGAGTTCTGGTGCGAGCTCGGTCGAGATCAGCTCACTTGGGAGTTTCGTGGTGAACGTCGTGCCGCTCAGGCTCGGGGAGGTGACCAGCGGTACCCGCTCCGGGGGGCGTCTGCCTAGATTCAACATCTGTAATATCCGTGGAGAAAAGCAAGGGTCAGGGGGCGACAATCACCACGCTCTGACTGGGGACGATCTGCATGCCGTTTGGGGCGTTTGGGTTCGCGCCGTTGTGCCCGGTGGTTGCGCTCAGGTAGGCAGCGCCCTTGCCCTCGACGAGCACCTTGGCGCTGCCCTTCTTGAACGTGATCTTCTGGGCGAAGCCTCCCGAGACCACACCACCGCCGACTCCGGCTTCGTCACCCATCGAGGTCGGGATCTCCGACTGCTCGACCACCGCCGCCTTGTTGCGGATCAAGACCTTCTTCGATGTCTTGCTCGCCCCGGCGACCTGGCCCATGTTCGGGAATGGCATGGGAACTGGGGGCGCTGGCGGTGCGGGCACCTTGCAGGTGTCGGGCATGGCGAAACACATGCCGTTCTCGACGCTGGACATTGGGAACATTCTCGAACCTCCGTGTGCGTTTCGGGTCAGCCGAGGAGCACGCGCTTACCATCGACGCGGGTCTCCTCGCGGCTGACGATCGAAGAGCGTTCCGCGAGGAAGCTGAGGGTGCGGCGCGCGACGCTGCGGATGGTCTCCGCGCGGGTTTCGCAGACGCGTTCGACTCGGCGGTAGGCATCGGTGCTTCGCTCGAAGATGCGCTGGGCCTGCAGGCGCCAGGTCGTGGTGTTCATCGACGCTTGGTCTGCCCGTAGCTCGAACTCCCGGCAGGTCTGACGGATCTCCGGCGCGTCGATCTCGATCCCCTCGGCGCCGCGCAGCTTCAGCTTGCCTGCGCTGAGCAGTGTCAGGTCGCTGGCCGAATGCAGGACCAGCGCGCCGGTTTTCGCGTCGAAGCAGGCGATCAGCCGACCTTCGCTGGAGATCAGCTCGAGCTGATCTTCGCAGGCGACTGCGCGCGCGCCGCTCTCGAAGCTCAGGCTGCGCAATGAACGGCGGCCAGACAGCAGGGCCTCGACCCGGTGCCCGCCGGGGGGAGCAGGTAGGTCAGTCATCGCTGGAAGTCCTCTGCAGCCGCACGCCGAGGGTCCGTCACACGGACGGCGTTGGTCTCCGCTCCGCGAAGGCTGGCCTTGCCCATGCGGGTGCGGTGGAAGTTCGCGTAGTGAAGCTGGGCGTAGCCGAGATTGCAGTGCTCGAGGGTCGCGTGCGAGAAATCGGCGTGGTGGAGCGTTGCGTGGCAGAGGTGCGCGCTGCTGAGGTCTGCCTGGGTGAAGCGCGCCTGTCGGAGCTGGCTCGCGCCGAAGCGCGCGCCGATTGCCTGCCCGCCAGAGAAGTTTGCCTGGGAGAGCACGCTCTTGGTCCAATCGCTGCGGTTCAGCTTGGCGCCTTCGAAGTCCGCCAGTTCGGCGCTGACGCCCTGCATGCTGGCATCCTCCAGGACTGCCTCGCGGAAAGAGCACTGCTGCAGGATCGCCTCGTCAAGCTTCGCTCGCGACAAGTTCGCCAGGTTGAAGCTCGACCTCCGAAGGTCGATGCCACGCAGATCGAGACCCGACAAGTCAGCTTCGTCGAACAAGCACTGGGCGAAACGCGACCAGCGGTTGACCAAGCTCTTGCGAAAGTTCGAGCCTGCGAAGTCCGCGAGCTGGAAGCGCGTATTGCGGAAGTCCGCGGCTTCGACCTGGCGCGAAGAGACACTGGCCGCTTCCAGATCCGCGCCAGAGAGGTTCGCGCCGGTCAGCTCGACGTCGCGCAGTTGAGCGTTACGCCAGGTGCTGCCCTGGAAGTCGACGTGAGCCAGGCAGGCGCCGTCCAGCCAGGCGTCGCTCAGATCCGACGACAGCACGCGGCAGTCCATCAGGTTGGCTCCCGAGAGCGAGGCCCCGCGCAGGTTGGTCTCGGAGAGGTTGCAGACGTGGAGGATGGCGTCGGTCAGAAGCGCATCACTCAGGTCGGCCCCCCGCAGATCACAGGCCACGAAGTGGCAGCGCGTGAGGTCGACGCCTCGGAGATCGATGTTGCGCAGGTCCAGCGCGTAGGCGACCGAGCCAAGTGCGTCATCGACCGCAGCGTGTCGTTGCAGATGCTCTCGGGTTTGGATGGTGGGCATGAGGGGCGTCTCCGATCTGGGCGTGTGTTGCCACACTGGTATGCGCCCTCGTCGGCCCCCTCGGCAACTGCTGCGCGGGAGCTTTAACCTCGATTAATCCAGCTGAAAAACTGCCAGATCTTTAACCCGGATTAATCCACCGGGAACCGCTCTCGACCCTACCTTGAACGCACCCGATGCGAGCCAGTGCGTGCCGCGGTCGGGCCCAGTTCTTCAGTCAACCAGGAGGTCAACATGAGTAGCGCGCAAGCACAGGCGTTGGAGGAGTTGCGCAAGGGAGTCGATATGCGCGTGGCAGAGCTCGCCGCAGAGGCCACCAACGACGGAGCGCATGAGCCAGTGAGCGCCGCTGCGCCGGCTGCGCAAGAGGTCGAGGCAGAGCAGGGGATGGCCGTCGACTGGAGCACCGAGCCCACGCCAGCCTACGCCAACGGCCTCCAGCTAGCCTGCTCCGACCAGGACTTCGCGCTGCTCTTCACCGAGCTCACGCGCTTTCCAGGTCGTCTTGCCCCGAGGAATCAAGTGGGTCAGGAGCGCGCCCGCGTCGCCGCGTCGCTGCGCGTGCACCCCGACGTCTTCTTCCAGATGCTGTGCCTGATGGCCTCGAGCTGGAATCAGTGCGTCTCGGAGACCGCGGATCCGCGGCTACGGCAGCCCAAGTTCAAGCTGCTGGACGCGGGGGACATGCAGCTGCGGGGACTGTCGGAGAAGCAGCGGGGTGGTGAGTAGTGGGCACCTTCGGTAGCGTCCCGGCGCACTCCGCGTTCGTCGGGGGGGAGCAAGCGACGGTGACCATCGGGGTCTCGCTCGCCAGCCCGGCGACCCTCGAGCTTCGCGGTCCTCAAGCCGCCGCGTACTCCTTCGTGACTGGGCCCGAGCTGACGGAGACCGATCAGACCGTGACCCTGGCGTTCCGTCCTCAGGCGCAAGGGGAGAGCCGAGCGGAGCTCGGCGTCGTCGCGGGGGTCGACCACGTGGACGTGGTCGGGGAGGGCGAATCACCGATCGTCTTCAGTCAGCACAGCCTCGGCTTCGGGTCGGTGCTGGTGGGAGAGCAGGAGCTGAAAGGGGTCCTGGTCGAGAATCACGCGGTCGAGGCCTTGGAGCTGGGCCTCGATGGCGACGGCGAGTTTTCACTCGGGCAGACCAGCGTCGAGGGCGCGGGGGTACCGGTCTTCATCCCCATCTCGTTCAGGCCCAGCGCGAAGCAGGGCTTCTCGGCATTGGTTACCGCGCGGATAAATGGCTTCGAGGAGGTCCTGGCGCTGTCCGGATCGGGTGTCGACACGCTGGACGACGGTGTCATTCAGGAAGAGTTCGCCGGCGCGGACGAGGACGACGGCGCGGGCAAAGCCACACGCTTCTCGGCCTTCGTGCCCACCCATGCGTCGCGCCTGAACATGGGCGCGCCGAGTCCGAGCGATGCGGGCGAGAACCGCATCAAGATCGATGGGATCGGTCTGACCACGAACCGCAAGATCTTGCTTCGCAGCGTGGGCCCTCAGGAGTCCAGCCCCCCTGGGGAAGGAAAGCTTGGAGACACCGAGGCAGCCCTGATGGCGACGGGACGCACCTTCGTCCAGTCGAACCTGAGCGACGTGGTCGTTGCCGCCCACCGGGACACCATCACGGCCGCCGGCAGAACCGCGTACGTGCTCGGGGATGCCAGCGTGCTGATCGCGACCACCGCCGAAGACACCGTGAGCAAGGACGATGACGACTTCCCCGAGCTCAAGCTGGACTCCGACGGTGCGCCGTCGACGCTGGGCGGAGCCCAGACGGCGACGCGGGTCTTCACACTCTTGGATGCGTTCGTCGCCTCGGTTCAGCTCGGGAGAGCCTTCGTCAGCTATGCCGGCCTGGAGTCGAGGTGGACCTCCACGGGGGCGAAGATCGCTGCAGCGGGAGCTGGCGCTCTGTTCGGCGCCGTGATCTCCACGTTGGGCGCCACCAAGAAGGCTCAACCTGCGGTGACCATCTACGGCCACGCGGGGCTGCTGATGGGGACTCCAGGCTTTGGCGGACTCTACTGCACTGCGGGTCTCGCGATCGCCAGCCTGTTCCCGCTGATCGCGGGTGTGGACGCTGAGATGTTCGGTGTGTCCTCCGCGCGCGTGACGGGTCACCGCGCGGGCATTGGCTCCAACATGGAGACCGCGGTCACGTCCCACAAGAAGGTCGTGATCAAGGCGGATGGCGTCGGTCCTGCGCCCATCGGTTCCTGGGCCACCAAGGCGGGCGAGCTGCTCGGGATCACCGAAGGCGAAGTCGAGATCGAGGCCAAGACCAACGTTCACGCGCACGTCAGCGGCGGCTACTCGTTGACGATGACCCAGGACAACGTGAGGGTCCAGATCCCACCGCCGCCGGGCCCCGCTCCCTTCGGTCCTGCTGGGGCTCCCAGTGGCGACCTCGAGCTGGGGAACCAGCTCGTGCGCTTCATGGTGGGAACCGTCCAGGTCGAGCTCACCGGGAACACGGTGACGCTGGATGACGGTCAGAACGGACGCGTCGAGGTCAGTGGGGGAGTCATCACCATGACCGGCCGCCAGAACGAGCGGGTGCGATTGCGGCAAGGCGCCATCGAGCTTCAGGCGAACACCATCGATCTCCAGGGTGCAGGCAACCAAGGGATCCGGGTAAGTCCACGCCAGGCGCAAGTTCGCGCCTCCAGGATCACCTTGGGCTGAGACTACGTGAGCTTCACCATGTGCAGGATGATGTTGTCGTTGAAGTGGTAGGTGGTGTGCAAGCTTGCGTCCGTGACCAGGCGCCCGATCTCGCTGATGCAGTCGTCTGGCGCTACCCCGCG
>JAGQIY010000507.1 GCA_020430865.1 Myxococcales bacterium | reverse complement strand
CGTAGGTGAGTCCGCGGGACTCGCCGTCGATCGCAAGCGCGGTTCCGAGCCAGTCGTGATAGCTGTCCGGGTGTGACTTGTTCTTCCCGGTGCCCCAGAGCGCCTTGAACGCCTTGAGGGCGTCGAGCGCAGCCTGGTTGAAGGCGGCCTCATCAGCCGCGCGGATCGCGCGCACGACATCCAGCTTGCTCAGATCGAGCTTCGCCAGTCGTGGGCCCGAAATGGTGGCGACCCCTGGCGCGCTCTGCTCGTCGGTCTCGGTGGCGTGAGCGTCGAAGTCCGGCGAGTCGAGCCAGAAGTCCCGGAGCGCCGCGGCCAGGGAGAGCTGATATCCATCACGCTGGCCGGGAATCCGCTTGAACTTCGCGTGGTCATACGCAAGGAGCGATTGCACGGCTTCTGCGCGCCTGAGGATCTTCGCGCAGGCCACGGCGTGCCACCAGTCGCGGGGGGTTGCTCCGAGGCCGGGTATTGCCCCAGGGAGACGCAATGTCTGTCCGCAGAGCTCGACCTCCACTTCTCCGGGCGCGTACCAGAGCCTGAAGCCTGCAACGGCGTAGTCGACCGAGGCGCTCAGGAATCCCCAGAACGACTGGACGTCGTCGATCAGGAGCATCTTGTTGGCGCTCCTTCGCTGAAGCGGCGCCATGTCTCCGGGCCTGCGAGGGTCCTTGTGCGCCTGAACAACCGCGCGGCCTCGCCAGTTTGCCATCCAGCGCTCTCGGTCTCTCGCTACTTCGCCTTCAGCATAGAAGTCGTGGAGCGGGTGGCGTTTCAGTTTGAGTTTGGTCATGGTCTTGGATGGGGGTTGCCGTCGGCGTCGTACGACTGGTCGTCATACTCGCTGACCTTGGTCTCTTTGAGGTCGCCGTTCTTGTCGAACGGCTGGGTCACCTTGATGTAGTCGGCGTCCGCCTCGCCATTTCGAACGTCTAGGGCCATGTCTCGTTGTTCCTGGGGCGCGTTCACGTCCTCGCCTTGTTTCTCCAACAGCTGATTCCTGTACTCCGGCGTTCCCTGCTCGTAGCGCTCGCCTGGGTTGTCGCCTTTCCGCGAGGAGCTGTTGGTGCCGGCGCCGCCCTTGCTCTCGGCGATGACGTAGTCCGGTGGCGGCGGATTGACCTTGTAGACGTTGTCGAAGGTGTTCGCGCCCTGCCCCTTCTTGACTGGAGTCACCTCCTTGGGAGGCGGGAACATCTCCTTGACGGCGTGGTCGGTCGCGGCGTCGCCGAGCGCTTCGGAGTGCTCCCGAGCAGCTTGCTCGTTCTTCTTGGCCTTGCTCTCATGTTTCGCCGCGTCGGCGTCGTGCTTGGCGGCGGCCTCATCGTCGCCCTTCTTGCGTGCCTCTTCAGCCTTCTTCTTGGATTTGGCCTCCTTGTCCCGGGACTTCTGCGCTTCGTCGAGGTGTTTCTTCCGGTCCTCGGCTGCTTGCTTCGCCTTCTTGGTTGAGCCGTCCTTCAGCTTGACGTCGGCATCGTCGGGCAGCTTGATCTTCTTGCCCTCCGCGGGACCGTAGGGGCCCTCCTTCGCGTGGTGGGTTGGCTTGTCCGCGCCGCCGGCGTGCGGATCCTTTGCGAACTGCCCTTTTCCTTCTCCCGAGGCGATCCTCAGCCTGTCGTTCTTGTCTCGATAGGTATTCGGAGGGTCTTGTCTCCCCGCGTCGGCCTCTCTTCGCGTCCCCGGGCTCTCGACACTCGGATCCCCCGAGTCCCCCTTCTTCCCCTCCGCCTTCAGGCCCAGCGGGTCACTGACCAGCGTCGGCGCGCCATTGAACCCTAGCAGGTTGTATCCTCCCGCGGTTCCGAGCGGATCTGGGGAGAGCCATCTTCCTAGTGAATTGTCAAAGT
>JAGQIY010000506.1 GCA_020430865.1 Myxococcales bacterium | reverse complement strand
TTGGCCGCTTCGAGGATGCGTCCTCCTTCTGCTGGCACGGCGCGGCCAACGCGGGGCGCCACGTTGGTGCTCTTGGTGCACTCGCGGATGCTCTTGCGCCACGCCGCCATGGTGCCGAAGAAGTCGTCGCCGAGCTCGACGGGGCTGAGCAACCAGTTGAGGTGATCGCCGTCGCTGGAGCCGGTGATGGCATCGTGTCGCTCGAGCACGTCCGCGTCGGTGATCCGATAGAGGATGTAGCCACCGACGTCGCGGATCAGCTTCGTGATCCGCTCGGCCGTGTCGGCGCCCGCCTTCTGGAGCACCTCGACGACGATGAAGGGGTGCTGGCGCTTCAACAGCTCGACGCTGCCTCGCAGCACGGCTTCCTCGAAGGTCTCGGTGTCGATCTTCACCACATGAGGTGCAATCTCGCTGCGCTCGCAATAACCGTCGAGAGTGATGCAGCGAACCTGAACGGTGCCCTTGTGCTCGCGGAAGCTGGGATTGAGCGAATTGGACGAGTCCGACTTGCTCGACAGGTAGAGCGTGACCTCGCCCTCCTCGGCCCCCACGGCCACGTTCTCCGTCCGGACGTCCATCAGGTTGGCCCGGATGACCTGGGACAGCTGGCTGTAGGTGTCAGGCGTGGGCTCGAAGGAGACCACGCACGCGTCCGGCCATAGGCCCTTGCACAGCATCGTGAAGTGACCGCAGTTCGACCCGACGTCGAAGAAGGTCACTGGTCCCGCGCTCGGCTCGGCCAGCGGCGGGCGCGCAAGCTCCCCGCGCCGCATCATCTGGAAGATGCTGCACAGGGTCGCAGCCGTGTCGACCTCGTAGCCCCCGTAGCCCGTCCTCCGCAGCTGCCGCTGGCCGATCGTGGACATGCCGTTGATGATGTTGACGTATCGCTCGACGGGCTCATCGCCAGCCTCGATGGGGTCCGGAAGCTTCACGAAGTAGGGCACGGCCGAGCTATAGCGTCGCCGCTGCGGTCCCGCAAACGAGGCGCCGAGGCGCCGTGGCCACTGTGACCTTGACTCCCGACAGCGCATCGTCGATCCGTGGTGCGTGAGCAAGCTCACCAAGCTAATCAACCAGCCTGCGCAGTTCTTTCGCGACTCGCAGGCCTACCGTCGACTCGTCCTCACCTTCGGCGACAAGATCACGCTGAACAAGACGGCTTCGCGGGTGGCCGCCGGGAGTTTCGGAGATCGAGCATCGCTCTTTTCGAGCTTCGTCAACGACATGGCGAGGACAGTGCCTGCAGTCGACATGAGCTACGCGGGTGTCGAACGCATCGCGATCCTGAACGAGTCTCTGCACAAGCTAAGCGAGTACGTCTACGACGTCTCACGCCGAAGTGGCTTTGCGATCATCATCCGGAACCGGGACGGCATCGTCGATGCTAAACGCGCGACGTTGTTTGCCATCGACGATGCGCTCGCCTCGCGCACGTCCTTCGAGCTGACCATCCGCGATGTGACGCGCGGCCTTCGCGTGACCATCGCATTCCAGACCTGGACGCGAGAAGAAGACCAACTCGTCGGGCCCGAGAACCATCCCATCGCCAGGCGCATGGACTCCTCGACCTCGGAGCTGAACGACTTCTTCAAGCCCGGTGAGCTGCACAGCGTCAATCGCCTCGTCGACATGCCGCTCGCCACCGACGTCGAGTTCCCCGTCGACATCGTCTACACCTGGGTGAACCACCTCGATCCGGGCTGGCGAAAGCTGTGGACCGAGACGGTCGGAACGCCTCCGGAAGATCAGCAGGACGACACCCGCGGCATCGATCGCTTCCTCAATCGCGACGAGCTCAAGTACTCGTTGCGCTCCGTGGCCGAGTACGCCCCCTGGGTTCGCAGAGTCTTCGTGGTGACCAACTGCGCCCCTCCCGACTGGGTGAACCTCGCCAACCCGAAGCTGGAGTGGGTCGACCACAACGCGATCATCCCGCAGGAGGTGCTGCCGGTCTTCAGCTCCCACTCCATCGAGAGCCGGCTGCAGCACGTGCCTGGCCTCGCTGACCATTTCCTCTACTTCAACGACGATTTCTTCCTGACGCGACCGACGCTGGCTTCGGACTTCTTCGAGGCCTCGGGCTTGTCGAAGGCGTTCATGGAACGCTACGGCTCGGTCAACGGCCCACCGCACGAGGACGCGCCCGACTACCTGAACGCGGCGCGCAACGGCAGACGCCTGATCGAGGAGACCTTCGGGCGCACGGTGACCGCACTGCACACGCACGCGCCCTATGCGTTGCGACGCGAGGTGCTGCTGGAGATGGAGGAGCGATTCAAGGGCCCCATCGGTGCGACCACGGCGCAGCGCTTCCGCACCATCGACGACATCTCCACGGTGTCGTTCTTGTACCACCACTACGCGTACCTCACGGGCAAGGCGGTCTATGCCCGCTCCGAGGGACTGCTGGTCAAGCCCCAGACGACGCGCTACGAGCGACGGCTACAGCAGGTGCTGGACGGCGTGCGCGTGCCCACGTCGATCTGTCTCAACGACGGAGGTGGCAGCCACCTGTTCGTGCACTGGGGCCGCCACGTCGTGGAGTTCCTCGGGGCGTACTTCCCCCAGAAATGCGCCTTCGAGCGCTGACGAGGTGGCTAGCCGTCTTCTTTGCGCTTGAGGCGCACGTAGGTCTGGATGCCGGTGCGGCAGCCGGTCAGGTGCGTGAGGCTGGGTAGCTCGCCGACGTACTCGACCAGGTCCGCCGCGCCGTGGGTGTGGGCCAGGTCGTAGACGTAGCGCAGGCGCTTGTTCTTCCACAGCCATTCGACCCACTCGCCAGGCTCCAGAGTCTCGTTGACGACCATCTGAATGGTCGGCGTGCCCGGATAGCGCCACTGGTGCAGGCTGCCGATGTCGGGCGAGTCGTCGAAAATCAGGTGACGGAAGCCCAGGTCGTAGGCTTGGCGCACGCGCAGGCAGTTGTTGATGTGGTCGTCGAAGTAGACCAGGTCGTCGGGGCCTTCCGCCTTGGGAAAGGCCTCGCTCCAGTCACCCTCGTGGAACTGAATGCCCGCTCCTTCGAACACGATGTTGGTCAGGTCGATGTCGAAGCCGTACAGCTGCGCGTCCGGCGCGGCGCTGCGCAGCGTGTAGAGCGACGCGCCCTTGTACACACCACTCTCGACCGCCACTTTCGGCTTCGCCGCGCGGGCGATGACGAAGATCCACAGCAAGCTGCCCACCGCCGTGGTTCGGCGCATGCCTACCGCGGGGTTCTGCTTGTACGAGGCGAAGAA
>JAGQIY010000505.1 GCA_020430865.1 Myxococcales bacterium | reverse complement strand
CTGACCCCCACGTCCTCGAGGCTCTGCGCCAGCGCCTCGGCTTTCCACACGTCCTGGGTCCTGCGGCTCTCGTCGAGACTCGGATTCATGAAGAACAGCGGTCCCGCGCCCACCACCAGCGCGGGCGCCTGCTTCTTTCCGTCGTCGACCAACGCCGCCAGATGGTCGACACCACCCAGCATGTCCTTCTGGCAGCCACAGGGCTCGAGCGCACCGGCCAGGTTGGAGAAGGCAAACAGGCTGAACGATGGCTGCTTCGGCTCTGGTGCTGGCTGTTCCTTGGGCTTGTCCTGGCAGGCGCCGCCCAGCCCCAGGAAGAGCGCGCCGAGGATGACTCCGAGTAGCTTGGCTGGGTTGGCAGGTCGCCGCTGCATCGCGGGGAAGCTACTTGCACATGCGCCTCGGGGCCAGCAGAGCGACCCGGGGGGCGGGGGGCGAGCGAGAATCGCGGACGGACCCCGTGCGGAGACGACCAGAAACGCAGCCATTTGCGCGCGTCCTTGCTGACCAGGAACGCCAGTCTCGACCCCGTGGGGTCACTCGCCTCGGTCGCCAAGCGCACCCAAAGGCTCCATAATGCCCACGTGGGAGAGGGCGAAGCACATCCGACGCCGGAGCGCGGGACTCGCGCCACGTTGGATCCGGCAGACCCCAACGCGTACCGCGAAGTGCCTTTCGGTCCCTTCGTGCTCGAGCGCCGCATCGCGGTAGGCGGCAGCGCGGAGGTCTTCGTGGCGCGCCCGAAGACCGGCTCCTCGCCAGCGCCTCGCCTGGTGATCAAGCGCTTGCTGCCCACGGCTCTGGGTGAAGAGGAGTTCGAGAGCCTGGAGCGCGAAGCGGATCTGCATCGACGGGTGAAGCACCCCGGCGTGGTCCACGTGTTTGGTGCGGGGATGGTGCGCGAAGAGCCGTTCCTGGCCATGGAGTACGTCGACGGCGTGGACGCCTTCAGGCTGATGCGTTTCAGCCAGACCGAGGGGCGCCCATTTCCACCGGGATTACCCATCTACATCGCCCGAAGAGTCGCCCTGGCTCTGGCCGCGGTCCACGGCGCGACGGACGGCCTGGGGCACGCTCTGAACATCGTGCACCGCGACGTCACGCCGTCGAACATCTATCTCTCGGTCAGCGGTGAGGTGAAGCTCGGCGACTTCGGCATCGCGCGCTTCGACGAGAAGCCGACGAGCGCACCGGGCAACACCAGCTCCTATGGCCTCAAGGGCAAGCTGGGCTATCTCGCGCCGGAGCAGGTCGCGGGGGAACCAGTGGACCGGCGCGCGGATCTGTTCAGCCTCGCCGTCACGCTGGGAGAGATGCTGATCGGCGAGCGCATCTTCCCGGGCTCTGGACAGCTCGCCATCTTGCTCGCCATCCGCGACGGCAACATCGAGCCGCTGCGCAGCCACTCGAGCAAGTTGCCCCAGGGCCTGTTCCCGATTCTGGAGAAGGCGCTCACACCGGACCCTGCCTATCGCTTCGTGGATGGCGCGGAGCTGGCCGCCGCGCTCGAGCCATTCGAGCGACCTTCGGCGGTGGAGCTCCAGGCAACGCTCGCCGAGTGGGTGAGCTGGGCTAGAGACTCGAGCCGTCTGGCCAAGAGCCTGCAGAGCCGAGTCCGCGACTCGGTGCAGCGCATGAAGGCGGCGCGCGCCGTCGCTCGCGAGGCCTTGCCCAGCTTCAGCGGGGAGGAGCCGACGGCCCATGCCCCTGCGCACCCGGAGTCTCGGGTGACGCGGGCCGCGGAGCTCGAACCCATGCCCTACAGCAGCCGCGAAGCGGCGACCCGAGCCGAGCTGGAGGCCGCGTTCGAGCACCCCCCGAGTCAGCGCACGAACACCGAAGAGCTCAGCCAGGTTCGGCGCGTGAGCGGCTCGGTGATGAGCGACATCAGCTTCGCCAAGCTGGTGGAGATGATCGCCACGGGGGATCTCGGCCCTGACGATCACGTGGCGCTGATGGGCGAGGGCTTCCGTCGCATCGGCGATATCCACGAGCTCGAACGTCACCTGCTGCCATCGACCACCGCCGCGACCGGGCGCATGTACGAGCCAGGGGTCCCGGACTTCGTGTGCGAGCTGGGGACCATGCCGATGCT
>JAGQIY010000504.1 GCA_020430865.1 Myxococcales bacterium | reverse complement strand
TGGTATTCAGATCTGCTACGACATCGAGTTCCCCGAGGTAACGAGGCTGCTCACCTTCGCGGGTGCCGAAGCCATCTTCGTGCCCTTCAGCACGGACGATCGCAAGGCATACAACCGGGTGCGCTACTCAGCCGCGGCTCGAGCCGTAGAGAACATGGTGTATGTGGCAATTGCGGGCAACGCCGGCAACTTGCCGAGTCAAAACTATTTGATCAACTACGCCCAGAGCGCCGTCCTCACTCCGAGCGACTATGGGTTTCCGCACAACGGCGTCGCAGCCGAAGCGGATCCCAACGTCGAAACGGTGGCGATTGCAGATCTGGACTTTGCCAACCTCGCCCAGGTGCGCGAGCTCGGCTCCGTCCGCCCACTACACGACCGGAGACCCGATCTCTACGAACTGAAACCCCGCGCCCGGGTAGAGCTGATTCATGTGGAGTGAACATGACACGTGCAACTGCGCCGCAGCTCGACGACGACGACCCAGCCAGCGGCTACGTATCCACCAAGCTACGCGGCGATTGGATTGGCGGTGGCCAACGCGGTGTATTCGCCGCAGAGACCTTCGAGACGGGAGAACTCGTCGCTGTCTGGGGAGGCAAGATCATGCACCACAGCCAGCTGGGGAAGCTCGGCTCCTGGCTCAACCGCAGCGTACAGATCGAGGACGAACTCTACCTCGTGAGCAACGTGGAGGGTCCCTCGGACTGGATCAACCACAGCTGCGACCCCAACACATGGCTCTCGGGACAGATCGCGCTCATTGCCGCCAGGAAAATATATCCGGGAGAGCAGATTAGCTACGACTACGCGACGACCGACGGCTCGAACTACGACGAGTTCGACTGCCAGTGTGGCGCGTCCACGTGCCGAGGGCACGTGAGCGGCGAAGACTGGCGGAGGTTGGAGCTCCAGGAGCGCTACCGGGGCCACTTCTCCCCGTACCTGGAGCGCAGGATCAGCTCGCTCGCGCCGCCTCGGCGGATCTGATCGCGAAAGCGACCAGATTCGATCACGGCTCGGGGAGCGACCGGCAACGATGGGGGGAGCGCGTGACTGCACCCCCCACATCCGGCACCCTCGAGGTGATGAGTTCCCTGAGCGCCCGCACCGCGCTGGACTCGCTCACGGGTGAGCCCGAGGGCACTGCCACGGCCAGCGCCGTGCCCATCGCGAGCTTCGAGGCGATCTACGATGGCCACGTGGACTACGTCTGGCGCTCGGCGCGCCGCATGGGCGTACGCTCGAGCTCGGTCGACGACGTCGTTCAGGAGGTCTTTCTGGTGGTCCACCGCCGGCTCGGAGAGTTCGAGGGGCGGGCTTCGTTCAAGACCTGGCTCAGCCGCATCCTGGTCAACGTGGTGCAAACGCACTTCCGCACTCGCAGGCGCAAGGCGCGGTACTTCGAGGGCGCCGACGTGGATCCCGACGACCTGCACGGCTCCGTGGAGCGCACGCCGGGCCTGGGGCCGGAGGCCCTGACCCAGCGCAAGCAAGCCAACCGCGTGTTGCACGAACTGCTCTCTCAACTCGACGAGGAGAAGCGCGTGGCCTTCGTGCTCGTCGAGCTCGAAGAGCTGTCCGTCGTGGAGGCGGCCGAGACGCTGGAGGTCAATGTCAACACGCTCCACTCGCGACTGCGAGCGGCTCGCAAGGCTTTCTCCGAGGGCGCGGCGCGCTTCAGGGCGTCAGAGGGATGGACGAAGCCATGACCGAACTCGACTCGTGGTCGAAGGACCTGATCCTCGCGGCAAAGGGTGCTGACGATCCGTCGGAGGCTCAGCGGGCGCGGTTGCGTACGTCGGTCCTGGCGGCCACGGCCACCGCAGGCATCGCAGCGGGCAGCGCGACCGCAGCCGCGACAGGCAAGAGCGCCGTCTGGCTCAAGCTGTTGCTCGGCTTGGTCAGCCTGGGCGCGGTGAGCGGCGTGGGCTACGGCGTGTGGAAAGCGTCACGCGGCGCTCCACAGGACGACCCAGTTCCGGCCCTGGTGGCGTCGACGGCGCCCGAAGCGCCTCAGGGGTCGACCGAAACGGGAACTCTCGCGACCGAAGACCCACGCCAGGCCAGGGACGAACCTGGACCGGATCAAGCGGACGCGAATGCGAAGGCAGAACCAGCCGCTCCCATCCGAGCTCCGGGCAAGTCGTCCCACAGCAGACTGCCGCCTCGGGGCAAGGCCAGGCCGGGCCTCGCCGAGGAGGTCGCCCTGATCGCTCGTGCGCGCTCGGAGGTCCAGAGCGGCAACGTCAGCGAGGCGCAGCGGCTGCTGGCGCAGCATCGCAAGGAGTTTCCTCGTGGATCCTTGGGACTGGAGCGCAGCGGCCTCGAGATCATCCTGGCCTGCCGTGCCGGGGGCGGCAAGAGCCAGGCTCGAGCCTTCCTGAAGCGCTTCGGAGCGACACCCATCGGCGGCTCGGTGCGCTCGGCGTGCGGGATCGGCGAGTGACGAAGCGCGCTGCCCCCCTGATCTTCCTGTTCCTGGCCAGCGGCGCGTGTTCGAGCGGCGCCTACTCGCTGGGCAGCGATCCCCAGGCGCTGGACGACGCCGGCAACGACGCCGGCGCGACCGACGCCGACCCGCCGTGCGGTGTGGGCCTGGCGGCGTGCCCGAGCGGTTCCTACTGCGACTTCGCCGACGACGCCTGTGGGGGAATAGCAGCGAACGGAGCCACGCACGGCATTTGTCGGACGGCGCCCGCGAGCTGCGACGGGAGCTGCACCACGGTTTGTGGCTGCGACGGCCTCGAGTATTGTAACGCGTGTGTCGCGGAACGAGCGGGGGTCGACGTCGCACCCGCCGAGTGGTGCGCCACCTCCGGCAGGCGCTGTGGAGCCTGGCTCGGCGCGGGTTGCGCCCCGGATGAGTTCTGCGACTTCGCGGAAGTGGACTGCGGCGCTTCCAGGCCAGGCGAGTGCCTCGTGCGGCCGGACATCAGCGCCTGCCCGACCAGCTGCAACCCGATCTGCGCCTGCGACGGCGTCGAGTACTGCACCGAATGCCACGCCCATGTCGCCGGGTACGACCGGGCGCAGACGTGTCAGTAGCCCGAGCTGCATCGGCGCCCTGGCCGGAGTGCTCCTGGCTGTCTGCTCCGAGTCGGCCGACGCCAAGCCGCGGCTCGACCTGAGCTGGAGGGCACCCAAAGAGTGCCCCACGGAAGCACAGGTGCTGAGCCGGGCGCAGCGCATGCTGCGCGACAGCCGGGCTGACGTCTCCGTGGAAGCCAGCGCGCGGGTCACGCGTTCCACGTCCGGCTACGTGGTGGCGCTCGAGACGCGCGTCGACGGCGGCGTGGGCCACAGACAGCTCCATGCTGAGAGCTGCGATGCGGCGGCTAGTGCCACGGCGCTGATGCTGGCGCTCGCGGTGGACCCTGGCGCCCAGCTGGGCGACCCCGGGGAGGCACCTGTCGGGCAGACTGGTGCCGTTGACGACGCGCCCGCGGAGGACCGAGAAGCAAGAACAGCGCGTCTCCCCCCCAGATCCAAGAAGGGCGCGGGGCCTGAGAGACACCGCGAGTCCGCGCCCGAAGTCGTCCCGGCCAGCTCACTGAGTCGAGAGTTCCGCGTGCTGGTTGGGGGTGAGGCCAGCTGGGGTGTGCTCCCCAAGCTCACGGGCGCGCCGTCCGCGGGGCTCGGCTTCGGTGTCGAGCGGCTCTGGGTCGACCTCCAGGGTGCCTACTTTCCTGGGAGCAGCGAGACGCTGAGCTCCGACCGCCGCGGCGGCGACTTCTCGCGCTGGGCGCTCAGCCTGCGCGCCTTCTATGGCCTCGGCGGGCCGCGCTTTCGTCTGGGCCCCGCTGCTCGCATCATTGCCACACGGATTCATGGATCAGGACGCGGAGTCTCCAGACCGAGGAGCAGCGACGTGTGGCTCGGGGCGGCAGCGTTCGGTCCGCGCCTCGAGTGGCGCCCGAGCGCGCTGGGCTTGGCGGTGGGCGCGGAGAGCGGCTTCCCCTTCACGCGCCCGAGCTTCGAGCTCGACGACCTCGGCAACGTCTACACGCCAGCGCGGGTGCTCCTCGCCGGCTACCTGGAGGCGCTCATCGTCTTCTGACGGCCGCCACTGGTCACTGGACGTAGCCGAGGCAGAAGCCGCGCAGCCCCCGAGTCAGCATCCTGGTCTGGCTGATGGCATCGATGCTGCTGCCCGCGTACAGGCGGTCGTTGGCTCCGCCAACCAGCAGGCTCCCAGCCTGCAGCACCAGCTCGGGGATGTCGGTGTCGTGGTGAGTCCACGTGGAGCCGTTGGTCGTGGATTCGTAGCCGGCGTTGGTGGGCACGATCAGCTCGCCGTCGACGGCGCTCGGGCGCCCGATGTTGGTGATGTTGAAGCCACACGGCGTCCAGCTGCTGCCGTCCGGGCTGCCAAAGCAGGAGATGTCGAAGCCCGATCCATTCCAGTTCCGTCCAGTAACCACCCAGGCACCGCTCGGCAGATAGGCGACACCGTTCATGCCAACGGCGCCCGACTGAGTGTGATCGGTCCAGCTCGTGCCATCACCGGAAGTCGCGATCATGCCGCCGTCACCCACCGCCACGAACTTCCCTCCGCCATAGGCGATGTCGCGCCCTGCGCTCGGCAGTCGCTCGCTCGCGTCTTGCCACACGGTACCGCCGTCGTCCGAGTAGATCACGGTGCCCACGCCGCCCACGGCCACCCAGCGTCCAGCGCCGTAGGCCACGCCGCCCTTCCACTGCGTACCCGACGGATGCAGATCCTCCTGCCAGGTTGCGCCGTCGGTGGACCGCATCACCATCGAGTTCTGATCGCCACCGACGGCGATGAAGGCGCCGCCTCCCCAGGCGACGTCCCGCAAGAGATCCGGCGAATGATCCGAACCGGT
>JAGQIY010000503.1 GCA_020430865.1 Myxococcales bacterium | reverse complement strand
TGTGTCGGAGGTGGAGTCAATGATCCGAACTGCATTGCCCGAGTACGGTCAGGCTTCGATCCCTGTGGGGGCCGTCTCGGCGGCGGCAAGTGTCAGCGCTCACGAGAATGGACCCGGTTGTGCTCGCGAGAATGGACCCACGCCCGAGATCGCGTTCGCGACTCGTGACGTGATCTCGCGGGCCGTACTCGGCGCCCGGCCGGGGCTCGCGACGTCACGCGTGGCGACGGCGACGCCCTCTCCGTCGATCGAGGTCAGAGGTCGTGGTTCGTGACGGGTGCCGCGACAAGGCGGCGGAGGCGGGCGGTCACTCCGGCTGGCGGAGCGAGGTGCCCTCGATGCGGATGGTGGTGCAGCGGTGGCGCAGGCGGTCGAGCAGCGCGCCCACCATCTGCTTGCGACCCTGGAAGTCGTACCAGGCGTCGTCGTCGAGGTTCCTCGTCAGGGTCGTCGACCCACCAGACGCGTCCTCACCGCAGCGAGTCACGTCGCGCAGCTGCCCCATCGGTGGCCTGCGTCTCGGTAACGAGCTGCTGGGCGAGTGCTTCGGCTGCCACCCACGGCGCCGACCTACCCATCGCCCCGTACACTCAGCCGCCTTACTGAAATACCCTAACAAGTAAGCGCCGATGGCACATGGCACGAACGTTGCGTGGGGCTTTCGGAGTGTTTCGCTGCTCGTTTTTGCGTGGGGCGTTTCAGGTGTTGGCGCGCGCCAACAGCTCCTCTTCCGGAGCAAGAGAGCGCGTCGAGTCTCTCTGAACGCCGCCCCCTGTCAAGGCATTTTCACTCACTTTGCCTTGGGAAATTGACGAGTGGGCCAAGTACTCGCGATGATCGCTTCATCGGCGGGCTTGGGCTGACCCTTTCGAGCGGCGCCGAAGTGACCCACCCGCCGGGCTCCCTTGCCTTCCCCCTAAGTGAGAAAATGCCTTGAATTGCAGGCAAACTGACTATCTCTTGACCCTCCCGCCGGACGGTTGCCACGTGGCAACTGGGTCAAGATCCCGCCGCCAGGTGGGTCAAGCTGAGGCCGCCGCTAAAGATGATTGACCCACACCTTCGCGACTCGCTGAGGGGTCCATTCCGGCGAGCGCACCTGGGAAACTCACAGCCCGAGTGAAGGGCCACCGTGGCGCGACGAGGGGTCGGGCCGTGCTCGCGAGAACGGACCCGGGATCATCCGCGCAGTGTGCGCGTCACACCGGGTCCATTCTCGTGAGCAGACCCGGGTCCATTCTCGATAGCGGTGACACGGCAAGAGACATCCATCACAGCCGAGTCTTGCTGCCAGAGTCTGCAGCGAACGCTCCGGCCCGTGCATGCGCGGAGCATTACCTCGTCGGCCGTCAACTCACATCAGATATCGCGAGCTCGCTTGGGATGTCGGAGAGTGGCTACGGGCGATCCTTGGTGGCGAGTACGACCAGCATGCCTGCCGTCGTGGGCTGGGAGGCATTGAAGTGGCCAATGCACGGGCTTGGTATTCGTGGGGCAGAGAACGACCACCGCCCTACAGTCCCGACCGTCGAGCAGGTC
>JAGQIY010000502.1 GCA_020430865.1 Myxococcales bacterium | reverse complement strand
TCGCTGGTCTCCGCCGGCGGCGCCGGGGATGGTTCCGTCGGCGGAGGCGCGGCGCCGCTGCAGGCGGCGAACGCACCAGCGGCCAGCACGGCGGTCCCGAGCCATGCGGTGGAGATCAGCGAACGAGAGTGCTTCATGTCATTGCCTGGGGGAAAATCGGTGACTTCAGGGGCAGCAGCAGGAGTTCCAGCCCACGCCCACGTCGCGGTTCTTGCATCCCGCACCGCCGCTCACCGCGTTGCGCTTGGCGTGGGTGCCACCGGTGTAGCGATAGGCGTGCGGGCGTCCTGGGTAGTGCGCGTCGCAGTCGGAGTCGAAGCCCGCCGTGCGACTGCGGCTGACCGGACCGCTCTCGACCTCGGGGGGCGGCCCATCGGCCTCGTGCTCGAGCACGCAGCCAAAGCCCTTCTTCTCCTTGCGCCCCTCGGGACAAGGGGGCGCGCCCTGCTTGGCGCAGCGCAGACCGTTCCACTTCTCGGTGGGCGGGCAGTCGATCTCCAGCACCTCGCGCAGGCAGCTGCCGTCATCGGCCTTCCCCGCGGGGCAGCTGACATCGCTCGGGGTCGCGGCACAGCGCATGCCGAGGTGCGAGCCCTGGCTCTTCGGCGGGAAGCGGTTTCGGAGCGGAGTGCGCATCCACTTGTTGAAGCGTCGGCTCCAGCTGCCACCGCGATACACCTTGGACAGGTTGTTGGTCGCTGGCCAGGGGTACGGGCCGAAGCTGGTCGACGTCCACTCCC
Source organism: Myxococcales bacterium (assembly GCA_020430865.1). The sequence continues at coordinate 2,039 of JAGQIY010000502.1, read as the reverse complement.
AGACGTTGCCCGTCATGTCGAGCAAGCCGAACGCACCCGCCGCATACTGCCCGACTTCACACGAGCCGCCAGGGTGCTTCCAGCACGTCCTGCCGTCCGGATCTTCGCTGCCCCAGGAGTACGCTCGGTACTCCTCACCTCCCCGCGCCGCGAACTCCCATTCTACTTCCGTGGGGAGACGTGCGTCCTGCGCCTTGCAGTACGCGGTGGCCTGGTTCCAGTCGACGCAATTGATCGGGTGCTTCCCGCGACCTTCCCAGCGCAGGTTGCAGAAACGGTGCTTGTTGCTGGCCTGAGTGCACTTGTCGGCCTTGACGCAGGCTTCGTAGGCGTCGACGGTGACCTCCGTCTTGTCCAGGCAGAAGGGTTGCACCCTGGTCTTGAAGCGCGGCCACTCCTCCTCGCTGCCGCTGCCCTTGTGTGAGCCGACCCAGAACTCGCCGCCGGGGACACGGATCATACCGTCGGGGCAGGCGTTCGGCTCACTGGGGCCGCTTGCGGCCGCGCTGCTCGAGCCGCTCGGAGTCGCGCTAGCGCTCGGAGCGCTCCCCGTCGCGCCCACGCTGCTCTGGCTGGCCGCGGTGGCACCTGGCTCGCCTCTCCCCCCAGCCGACGAAACCTGCAAAGGTGCCTTGGATCCGTCCTTCGACTTCGAATCGTCACATGCGATCGTCGCCAGGGCGCAGCCCAAGAGCGCGGCGAGGCTTAGCAAGCGCGATCCTTTGTGACTACGATGCGCGCCGCTGATGGACGGATCGCTGCGAGACGCGTCGGGGGGAGACGGTTTGCTTTGGAGCCGTTGTGGCATCGAGGGCCGGCATAGCACCACGCGAGGTGTTTGCGATGCAAGGGGGGCGACGTGGCCGCGTCGGTGACCCTGGAGGGCGTGGAGCGGCGCTTCGCGGGGGCCGAACGACCCGCCGTCGCCAAGCTCAGCCTGGAGCTGCGTGCAGGCCAGACGCTGTGCCTGGTCGGGCCCTCGGGCTGCGGGAAGAGCACCACGTTGCGTATGATCGCGGGGCTGGACGAGCCGGACTCCGGACGCATTCGCATCGGCGATCGGGACATGCGCGGGGTCGCACCTCAAGCACGGGACGTCGCGATGGTGTTCCAGGGCTTCGCGCTCTACCCCCACATGAAGGCGCGGGACATCATCGCGTTCCCGCTGAAGATGCGCAGGGTGCCAGCGGCGGAGCGCGAGAAGGCCGTGAGCGAAGCCGCGGAGCTGCTCGACATCCAGCACCTGCTCGATCGTCGACCCGATCAGCTGAGCGGCGGGGAGCGCCAGCGCGTCGCGATGGGGCGCGCGATCGTGCGGCGTCCCGAGGTCTTCTTGTTCGACGAACCGCTGAGCAACCTGGACGCCGCCCTTCGGGCCGAGCTGCGGGTGGAGCTCGGGCGGCTCCTGCGCGAGCTGGGCGCGACGGCGGTCTACGTCACCCACGATCAGGTCGAGGCGATGACCCTGGGGCACCAGATCGCCGTGATGCGCGCCGGAAGGCTCGAGCAACTGGGCACGCCCCGTGAGATCTACGAGGCGCCGGCCTCGGCGTTCGTCGCCGGATTCTTCGGTAGTCCTCCCATGGCGCTTTGCCCTGGGGAATCGATAGATGGGAGGGTCACGCTGGGCGATCTGGAGCTGGTCGCGCCCCTCCAAGGCAAGCTGACGCTGGGGATCCGGTCGGAGATCGTCCACCTCGGGGAGCCCTCGGAAGGCGAAGTGGGCTTCAGCGCGGCGGTCGTCACGCGAGAGCCGCTCGGCGCCGAGACTCACCTCGAGCTGTCTCTGGGTACCCTGGGTGACAAGCCGCTCTTGATCCGTGCGAAAACGCGCGGCTTCGACGCGCCCGAGGTCGGCGCGAAGGTGCGCGCTGCGCTGGTTCCCGCGGGCCTGCACTGGTTCGACGGGGACGGCGGGAAGCGCCTCGCGGGGAACGCGTGAAGCTGAGTCGCCGCGCACTGCTCGGCGGCGCGGCGGCGCTGGCGACGCCTGGCCTCGCCGGCTGTGAAGATCGCAGCGTGCCACCAGGGCGCCAGCT